>CAMPYB010000001.1 GCA_946998115.1 uncultured Actinomyces sp.
TCGATAGTTGCTGGAGGCTTAGAAGTGCAATCTAAAACTACACGATTTATATTCGGCACATTATTAGTTATCAGATTTGAAATGCGAGCTAACAAATCGTAAGGAAGCCTGGACCAGTCAGCCGTCATAGCATCTTCGCTGGAAACTGGACGCAAAACCACTGGATGTCCATAAGTCCTGCCGTCACCTTGTACTCCTACTGAATGAACATCAGCGAGTAGCACAACTGGACACTGCCAAATTTCGCGATCCAAACCAGCTTTCGTCAATTCGTCCCTGACGATTTTATCAGCAGCCCTAAGTGTTGCGAGCCTATCCCTTGTAACTTCACCAACAATGCGGATAGCAAGACCTGGACCTGGGAAAGGCTGACGCCAAACAATCTCTTCAGGAACACCAAGTTGCAATCCAACACTACGCACTTCATCTTTAAACAATTCGCGTAAAGGCTCTATAAGCTCAAATTTCATATCCTCCGGAAGCCCGCCAACATTGTGATGCGATTTAATATTAGAAGCTCCTTCGCCACCACCAGATTCTACAACATCAGGATAAAGAGTTCCCTGCACTAAGAAACGAACTTGAGCACCATCCGCACCAGCTTCAGATACGATATCACGAGCAGCCTGCTCAAATACCCTAATAAATTCGCGACCAATAATCTTACGTTTAGTTTCAGGATCGCTTACTCCTTCAAGAGCTGTTAAGAAACGCTCTTTAGCGTCAACAACAACAAGATTTACGCCAGTTGCTTGAACGAAATCCTTTTTAACCTGTTCAACTTCTCCCTCACGAAGCAAACCATGATCCACAAAAACACAAGTAAGCTGATTGCCAATCGCTTTTTGAACTAATGCGGCAGCTACAGAAGAATCTACTCCCCCAGACAAGCCACAAATAACTCTTGATGACCCTACTCTTTTACGTATTATTTCGATTTGTGTGTCAACGATAGAATCTACAGTCCAATCAGCAGCAATACCTGCACCATCATACAAAAAATTCTCTAAAGCTTTTTGACCATATTCACTATGCTTAACTTCTAAATGCCATTGCACACCAAACAATTTTCTATCCACATTTTCAAAAGCTGCAACAGGACTGCCATCAGAAACAGCTGTCACTTTAAAACCTTCAGGTGCTTTCAAAACGCAATCACCATGACTCATCCAGACATTTTCAGATCCAAAATCATCTTTTAATAAAATATTCTTTTCACAAATGCTCACTTGTGTTTTGCCATATTCACGTATATTTGTTTGGCTAACTTTTCCACCCAAAGCATTAGCCATTGTTTGAAAACCATAGCAAATTCCAAGCACAGGAACACCTGATTCAAAAATAGACGGATCAATGCTAGGAGCACCTTTTTCATAAACAGACGATGGACCACCAGATAAAATAATTGCTACAGGATTTTTAGCTAAAATCTTTTCCACGGGCATTGTATGCGGAACAATTTCAGAATAAACATGTGCCTCACGTACGCGACGTGCAATAAGTTGCGCATATTGTGCACCAAAATCAACAACAAGCACTGGAGCTTTTTTACTTGAATGAATTTTTTCCCGCATGTTAGCCTTTACTTTCCCATATTGCTCAAATATTTACAGATTACAAATCAATTAATTATATAATTATTAATAGTATCATTTACCTAATATTTTACACAAAAAGTATCTCTTTACTACAAAACGATTTACTAAAATATTTGTGTAAATTTAAATAAAAATAATATCGCAAAAACTAAATATCAGCGTAAAATTACGATTTATTTGATTTACCACTCTAGTTTATGAACACTTACTATTCGATGCTTGAACAGCTGTAACAATAATTGTGTCAATAATATCTTGCACAGTAGCACCACGCGATAAGTCATTCACAGGCTTGTTAAGCCCCTGCAAAATAGGGCCAATTGCGCAAATATTTGCACAACGTTGCACAGCTTTATAACAAATATTACCAGCTGTAAGATTAGGAAATATCATAACGTTAGCATTACCAGCAACTTTATCTTCAGGTAGCTTTATTTCAGCAACCTTACTATCTACAGCTGCATCATATTGAATAGGCCCCGTAAAATCAAAATCAACTTTATCTTCAAGTAAAATAGATGCAACATTCTTTATTAAATCTACATCTTTCCCTTTTCCCGATAACCCAGTTGAATAAGAAAGCAAAGCTACTTTAGGATCTATATCAAAATTTTTTGCTGTCTGCACAGTAGATTTAGTTATTTGCGCTAACTGTTCAGCAGTTGGATTCGTATTGATAGCGCAATCTGCATATAATAAAATTTTCTCACCAAAATCCATAAAAAATACTGATGAAACAATATCTATACCAGGACATGTTTTTATTATTTGAAAAGCAGGTATCACAGTATCTGCAGTAGTATGTTTAGCACCACACACAAGGCCATCTGCATCGCCTTCATTAACCATCATTGTAGCAAAATAGTTATCTTGCAAAATCTGATTTTTTGCTTCTTGCAAAGTTATGCCTTTATGTTTTCTAATTTCCATGAAACGCTTAACATATTTTTCGTAATATCCGCTTTGAAGAATATTTAAAATATTTACGTCAAATAAATCTATTTTCAGCTCTTTTGCTCTGTTGCGAATTTTTTTCTCATCACCTAAAAGTGTTATCTTTGCAATACCATTTTTCAATATGAAAGCCACAGCTTCCAAGATTCTATCATCTTCACTTTCCGGCAAAACAATATTTACAAGATTTTTTTTCGCTATTTCTATTAGCTTATTTTGGAAAATACTCTGCTCATATTCGACCATTTATACTCCTTAAAAGCGAAAAATTACTGAATATTTCTAGGGAAAACATAATACTTCATTATAGGAAAATTCCAAAGCGTGACACAAACAGTAGCAAAAATTTTACCAACCATATATAACCCAAAGAAAGTCGCGAATAATTGCACTATTACAGCTGTGAAACAAATATTTACGAACAATAAAAATGCGTATTTGATTACTGGTGCAACATTTTTCATCTTATGCGAAAATGTATAACGCATTTGTGTAAGATAAGCATAAATTGTAGATATTGCAAAAGCTATTACAGCTCCTAGCCAAGCTTTTATACCTATGACACTTACACATATATAAAGCGATAGAAAATCGATTATAAAAGCAGTTGTGCCGAAAAATAAATATTTTATAAAAGTAAAAATACGCACTGACTTCATATTAATAGCCAACTGACCTCCAGCAATTCAAATTATTCAGCGAAAGATGCTTTTACATATTATTTCTCTGCATCAACAATATTTTCTTCTATTTTTCTTTCCAAATTTGAAATTCTATTATTTAAAATAGCTATCTGTTCAACATAAACTCTTTGGTTTTCTTCTAATTGAGATATAGTTATAGACTGTTGTATAGCAGTTATAATTATAACAGCTATTACAACTGTAAAAACCATATTAGATCCATACACAAAACCTAAACATGCTGAAATCTTATCCACTAATTTCACTGGCAACATTAGTAAAATAAAAGCTAGAATATCAAGAAATAACCATAATATTACATATTTTTCTTTTATTTTTCTTGATCGCAAAGACATTACAAGTAAAACGGCTATTAAAATTATTAAAACAACAAATATTACACTAGTAAATTTCATTTTTTATCCTTTTGGGCGTGGACTGATTATTATAACCGCAAAAGCAAATAAAGCCCTGAATAGAAAAAATGCAGATTTCAAAGGTGACGTTGAAGGAACACCAGCTAATCTTTCATTCATTTTAACAGGAAATTGTTTAATTTTCATACCATTTTTATGAGCCATCCCTAAAGCTTCAATAGTGTCACCCAAATACTCACAAGGAAAAGTCTTCTCAAAATATTTAATTACTTTTGCAGAAAACAACCTATAACCGCTTGTCGTATCAGTAAGAGTTTCGCCAATATATGAGCTCATAAGCTTTGACAAAAACTTCATTGCAAGCCAACGTGGCCCCCTGACTTTATAATCGCCCACACCAGCAAACCTAGAACCGACTAGAATATCTATATTTTCCTTTTGAGCAAATTCCAACATTGCTTTCACATAAGACGGATCATGCTGACCGTCAGAATCAACTTGTACACAATAGTCGTATCCATTTTGTACAGCGTACACAAAAGCGGTTCGCAATCCACCGCCAACTCCTAAATGCACGGGTAAATGCAAAACTTCAACATTCTTGCTGACAGCTACTTTCCAAGTGTCATCTTCCGAGCAATCATCTACAACGACAATATCGCCAAAAGGTATTGTTTCTCTTACCTTATCTATGACATATGGAAGTGCTTTTTCTTCATTATACGCAGGCAAAATAACAAGTAACTTATTTTTCACCTTTATTTCCTATCAATAGACATTCCTAGAATAGGATATAATATAAAAGAGTTTTTATACAACTAAAATATTTGAAAGATTATCTTCAAAGGAATAGAATGTGTAAATACTGTAAGATGTCTTGTACTATTTAATGTGAAAATATGAAATCATATAGAGGATTTTTGTGGAACTGAACGATTATATGCCAATACACCACGCAAGTAAGCTATCTAGGTTTTCCCTAAAACGCGCTATTATAACAGTGTTTGTTTTCCTTTTAGCTTTTATATCTAGCGCTTTTGGACTTATATATTACGATATACAATCTTCCATAAATGTGGCTGACACAAGTAAATTACTAGGTAAGAATCATGCTAAACCTTCAGATTCTTATAACGGTAGAGCCATAAATATTCTCATAATGGGATCGGACAGTAGAGGCGAAAAAAATTCTAGATTTGGCAATGTAGCTGGAATGCGTTCAGACACTACACTAATTTTACATATAAGCAAAGACAGAAAACATGCACAAATAATTTCTATAGCACGTGACACTTTAGTAGATATGCCACAATGCAACAGAGCTGACGGTTCAATCGTACCGCCTAGAAATGGCGCATTATTCAATTCAGCTTTCGCATATGGAGGAATGAACGGAGATATTACTTCGGCAGCTGCATGCACCATAGCCACTGTAGAAAAAATGTCAGGATTAACAATAGATGATTTCGTCGTCGTAGATTTTTCTGGTTTTATAAACGTTGTTGACAGTTTGGGAGGCGTAGAATACTGTTTTGACAGAGCAGTTAAAGACACATTGTCAGAATTAGATGTAAAGCCTGGTTGTCAAAAATTAAATGGTGCACAAGCTTTAGCATTTGCAAGAACACGCTACACTTTAGGAGACGGTAGTGATATAAGCAGAATTGGACGTCAACAAGAATTAATATTAAAACTAATCAAAGTCGTAAAACAAAAGAATCTATTAACCGATTTACCTTCTTTATATTCTTTCACCAAATCTGCCATAAAAACATTAACTGTTTCAAAAAATATAGGTTCTTTATCAAAAATAACTGGTCTCGCATATTCTCTGAAAAATCTTAAAGAGGAAAATATTCAATTTATAACGATGCCTGTTCAGCCTGCACCAACTGATATTAACCGCGTTATTGCTAGACCTGAAGCTGAAGAACTTTGGCATTTGCTGAAAAATGATAAACAAGTTCCTTCAGATTTTATAGGTTTAAAAGATTTTTCCTCAACAAATACTGAACAAAACGAAAATACTGTAGATAAAAATAATCAAAATTTAAATTCTGAAGAAAATTAACTAGGATGATAATAAATGAGTGAAAATGGTTACTATCCTCCGTCTTTTCCGCCTAAAAACAGGAGAAACCACAATAATGCTACAGGTAAAAACAGTAGTGGAAATAATGATGAACATATAAATAGTATTTCACCCAAAAACCATAAAAACACTTTTCCTCATTCAAACGGTATTCATAATACGAATAAAAATAAGAAAACTGTAATTGTAGGTAATAATAAGACTGATCATACTGGACACAACTCAAATTATGATTACAATTCATTTTCTCGAAAATTAAATTCTGACAATTACAAATCGTTTTCGCCTCAACAAAATAAAAATAGTCGAAGCATTCCACCTACTTATACTCCACTTACAAAACGTTCCAATAGACCGACTATATATGACAGTAGCAGAAATAACGAAAACAATACGAGCAAAAGACATTATGTAGAAGAATACTTACACAGCAATAATGCTAAAAAATATGAACAAGAATATGGAAAAAATTTTAATCACGAATTCAATGATTATGAAAATGCGGATGGAAGTTTTAATAATAATTTAACTAAAAGAAAAACATCAAAAAAACGAAGAATAAAACGCAATATTTCAATCATTTTGACATTAATAATTTTTATAGTAATCGCCTGGCCATCATATTTATTTTACCGCACAAATTCAAGAATTACGCATGTAGATGCGCTTTCTAATATGCAATCGAACGACACAGGTACTACTTGGCTTATAGCAGGTTCTGATTCTAGAGCAACTAGCGACATAAAAGACGGTGCTGAAGGTGAACGCTCAGACACCATAATTATGGTTCATAAAGCACCTAATGGACAGGCTTCCATAGTTTCTATACCTAGAGACACTTTAGCTCGCATTCCTGGATATGATTTAGATAAAATTAATGCTTCTTTTTCTTATGGCGGACCAAAACTACTCGTACAAACAGTTGAGGGGCTAACTAACACTAAAATTGACCATTTTATACAAGTAGGTATGAACACTGTTGAAAAACTAGTGGATGCCGTTGGTGGTGTGAATTTGTGCTTAGATTATGATGTAAACGACGAGTTATCTGCATTAGTATGGAAAGCTGGATGCGCTGATGCTGATGGTAAAACTGCATTAGCTTTTTCACGTATGCGTTATTCTGACCCTATGGGTGATATTGGTAGAGCTCAAAGACAAAGACAAGTTATTTCTAAGCTCACCAATAAAATTGTGTCTTTTTCTACAATAATAAACCCAATTAAACATTTAGAATTGGTTGATGCTGGAACTACTTCACTAAAGACAGACAATGATACTGGCTCTCTTAGCATACTACGTTTAGCATTAGCTTTTAGACAGGCACGAAATAACAATCTAACTGGTATACCTCCAGTTAAATCTTTGAATTATATGTTACTTTCTGGTGCTTCAACAGTTCTTTTAGATAAAGAAGCAAAAGATGCTTTCTTTGAGAAAATGCGTGCAGGCACACTAACTGTGCAAGATTTCAACAAATTTGGATAATAATATTTAATTTGCAAGTACATATCACAAGTATTTTAAAACATTAAAGGCTACTACAAATATTTTGCAGTAGCCTTATATCATCGTATTTTATGATAAACCTATTTTTCTTTTTACAGAAATTCCAATTACACCAGCTAATGTAAATATAACTAACATTATTATCGTTGTATTGTTTGTTCCGGTAGATGCCAATTTATTTTTTGTATTTTTTAAATTTCCTGCATCTTTTGGAAGATTTACGCTAGCAGGATTTATTGCATTGCCTAAATCATTTAATACTGACTTTATTTTAGTCTTATTATTTTCAATATCAGCATTAC
This sequence comes from uncultured Actinomyces sp., assembly GCA_946998115.1. Classification (GTDB taxonomy): domain Bacteria; phylum Actinomycetota; class Actinomycetes; order Actinomycetales; family Actinomycetaceae; genus ZJ293. Next base: position 7,516 of record CAMPYB010000001.1, read on the forward strand.
CTTTATTATCAGTTTCGTTCTGAATATTTTTTTCACTTGTTTGTGGATTATCATGCTGATTTTGTTTATCGTGATCTTCTTCTGATTGTTGTTTATTTTTACTACTATCACCAATTTCCCAAGTATATGTTGCAATATTTGAAGAAATTGTATTTGCTCTATCAGATGAAGCTACACTTGCTTGCACTTTCATAGTATATACGCCTGGTTTTTCAAATAACCAGTTTGTATGCCTATGTGCTGCTTCAGGTTGAAAAATAGTAGATCCTGATTTCAATTCATAAGACTTAGATGTAAGAACAGGCAATATTCCACTTCCAAAAGTACCATTTTCAAACATGAATACTCGTCCAGGACCTGTAACTTCCAAAATGTTTATATTGATTGCATTATATTTCGGTTTTACTCCTTGTGTATCCCATCCAGGGAATAATAAATCATATTCTTCATCTGTTGTAGGTGCCTGTGTTAAAAAGTATCCGCTATGTGGCAAAATTTTATGCAAACTTTCAGGCATATTTTTATATGCACTTTCTTTTACTTTCAAAATCAAATCTTCAGGATTTCGTAATATGCCCGTGCCAGTAATATCTTCTTTAGTGTTTAGAACTAATTTTCCATCGGCACTATTATACGAAACATTGAAAGCATCTAAATGACCTTTGTCTAGGACAGTTTTTTCATTTTTGTTTGAATCATGGTCATTTCCAGTATGATTTTGATTTTCATTTTGTTCTGTTTGACTATTCTGAGGATTTGTAGTGTCGTTCGGTTCTTCTTTTTCAGTTGGATTATTATCTTGCTTTCCATCAGATTCAGCTATCCAAGTATATTCAGTTTCACGTGATCTAATTTCTTCTCTGCCTTTTTTAGCTATAGCGACCACACTCATTTTATATGTTCCAGGCTTTGAAAATACCCATGTAGCATGAGTATGTGAATTTGAATGAATATTTAGTTTCGCTCCAGTTTCAATATAATAATTTTTATCTTTTAAAAGCGGTGATGTTGTACCGTCAAGATTTTGTTTAAAAATTGCAACTGTGCCAGGACCTGTAACTTTTGTAAACTCGAGATATGCACTGTCATATCCATATTTAGAATAATCATTTGAAGCCCAACCAGGATACATCATTTCTCTACCAAATCCGGGTGTTGTATACCCTCCTTTTTCTCCTTTAGGTAGATGATATTTTTCAACATCTTCAGTATACCAATCGCTTCCCATGATCATTGTTGCACTTTCAGGTTTGCGTATAACACCTTGTCCAGTTATATCTTCACGCATATTCAATTCTATTGAGTTAGAACTGCTTCTTAAATAAAATGCATCTAAATGACCTTTTCTAAGTTTTACTTCATCCGTAGCTATTTCAGGCTGTTCATCTTGTGTATTTTGCTCGTCAACATCTGGTTTTTCGGTGTTTTCATTAGTGTCAGGCTTTTCAGATGTTGAACTGTTTTTTTCTGCAATAAATGTAAGTGTTACTTCTTTAGATTTTATTTCTTTACTATTTTTTTCTGCAGTAACTATAGCTTTCACATTATATGTACCTGGTTTTGTTATCAACAACTTTGTATACATATTTGTATTATTTGGTAATTGCAGTTTACTTCCTGATTTTACATAGTATTCATTTCCATCAAGTACAGGTAAAGCATTTTTGCCTTCATCATCTAAAGTAAATAATGATATTTTTCCAGGACCTTTAACATCAGTAAATTGGACTGAAAGATTACTATAACCTTCTGATTGTAAATCTGTAGCACCAAAGCCTAAGTCCAAATCATTTTTAGCATCCCAGTTTCCTGTAGTATATCCAGACGCTATATTACCATCCATGGTAAAAGAATATTTTTGCGAATAAGAATCTGATTCTAATACTATTTTTGCATTTTCAGGATCTAATAGTTTCGTTTCTGTTCCAACTCTGTGCCGAGTTTTTATATCAAAACTGTTTCCTTTAGTATTTACATATAGCAGTTGAACTGTCCCTTTTCTTATTTCTTGTATCTGAGTGGCATTTACTATCGGGAGTGAAAATGCCATAGCTAAACAAGTAATAATACTTATTACTAATAATTTTATTTTATTCACTGAATTAGCTTTCTAAATATGATTATCATTATCTACAAAATAAATGATAATCATTCTCACTAATGTTTTCAACACTATCCCACATATTTTATATAATTTAAAATAATACAAATTAAATAAAACCGTCAAAAAGCTAATCTGTTACACTACTTGCATATAAACACACAGATGCGGCAACTGAAACATTCAAAGACTCAGCTAACCCATTCATATCTATTTTAACTACAGATGTACATAAATCTTTTTCTTGCACAGACATACCATGCGCTTCATTACCAAAAACCCAACAAGTAGGATCTTCTAATCTAATAGAAATATCACTACTATTAGCACAAAATTTACGTTGATAAAAATCCTCAATCATAAAATTTAAACTTATGGAATTCTTATCAGCACAAGTGCCTAAAACATTAATATTTACAGACTTAGCTTTTCTTACAAAATCTTTATAATCAACGTTGTACAAAATTGGAATGTGAAACACACTTCCAGCACAAGACCTAATAACTTTAGGCGAAGTAACATCTACACTAGATTTACAAACCACAACCAAATCAGCATCAAACGCATCAGCACTACGAATAATAGTACCTAGATTTCCAGGATCTTGAATATGTGGCAACAAAACTATCCTACGCAAGCGAGTAAAATCTATATCACACACGTCTTGCAAAAAAATATCAGAATTTATTACACAAACTATACCTTGTGCATCACAACTAATAGACTCTATTACTTTATCAGTACAAATATGAACCCACATCGTCAAATTTGTAGCATCATGATAAAACTCAGGATGCTTCTTCACGACAGATTCACTCAAATATATATCTTTAACATATTTTGCATTATTATCGTCAGAAACAATTTCTTTAAAATTTTGTATTCCTTCGACTAACAAACTACCATACTTTTTACGCAATGAACGCCTAGATAAACTGGCGACTTTTTTTATCCTACCACTGTTAGGATTGTCCAGTATATCCAGGCGCTCAAGAATATCTTTAAGATTATTCATTATTTAGCAACTGGTGCATTTACGTCTGAAGGAAGAGCTTTCTTAGCAACTTCAACTAAAGCATTGAAAGCGACGATATCGCTTACTGCTAATTCAGCTAGCATGCGACGATCAACTTCAATTTCAGCTAAACGCAAACCTTGAATGAAACGATTATATGTCATTCCCTGCATGCGAGCAGCAGCATTAATGCGCTGAATCCATAGACGACGGAAATCACCTTTGCGTGCACGACGGTCGCGATATGAATACACCATCGAATGTGTAACTTGCTCTTTTGCTTTACGGTACAAACGAGAACGTTGTCCACGATATCCACTAGCGCGATCTAAAATCGTGCGGCGCTTCTTGCGAGCATTAACAGCTCTTTTAACGCGTGCCATTTGTTTTCCCCTACTTTCCTAGCGACCTTACTTACCGAGCAATCTTTTAATTTTCTTTAGATCATTTGAATCAACAACCTGATCCACAGCCAAACGACGTGTACGACGGCTTGACTTATGCTCTAGCAAGTGACGGCGATTAGCCTGCTCACGCATGAGCTTACCGCTTCCAGTAGTACGGAAACGCTTCTTAGCACCGGAGTGCGTCTTATTCTTAGGCATTTCTTATCCTTTTTTCTGCTAATGCAGATAGTCCCTCCTCCACTACAGTTAGTAGCAGAGCCGTGTGAAACACGTTTATTTCACGCTTCAGTTTATAACTGAAAGTTTATTCATTAGCCTCTTTAGCAACAGCACGCTGTTGATCACGAGTGCGTCTTTGTTGCGATTTACTTGCAACTTTCTTTTTCAAAGGAGCCAAAACCATAGTCATATTGCGACCATCTTGACGAGGAGCTGATTCTACAATACCAAACTCTTTAACTTCATCAGCTAAACGAGTCAAAAGCTCCGTACCCATTTCCGGACGAGACTGTTCACGACCTCTGAACATAATCATCACTTTGACTTTATCTCCAGAAGATAGAAAACGAACAACATGTCCTTTTTTTGTTTCAAAATCGTGTGCATCAATCTTTAAGCGAAAACGAATTTCTTTCAAAACCATCTTTGCTTGATTACGACGTGCCTCGCGAGCTTTCATAGCTAACTCATATTTGTATTTACCATAGTCAATTAACTTACAAACAGGAGGATTAGCATCTGGAGCCATTTCAACTAAATCTAAATCAGTTTCATCCGCTAGACGTAATGCATCGTCGATATTTACGACACCAACTTGTTCACCACTAGGACCTATCAAACGAACTTTTGAAGCCCTAATTCTCTCATTAATGCGAAGCTCGGTAATGAGCAACTCCTTACTCTTTGAAAAATATTATCCGCAGTAAAATGAAAAAACCCTCATAACACTGACGCGTGCGAGGGCTCATCGGTCACAAAAAAATAACCGATACGACCCGATCTCTAAACGAAATCCAGGTGGGAGAGCCTCCGCTTACATACTGAAATTTTTTCAGTCGGTTAGTTGCAATTATAACAAAGTAAACAAATAAAAGCTAATATTATTTCTAACGCACAAAAAATTTATAAAGTATTATTCTTCATTATTCTTATTTTTAAAATATTTAATCCAACTAGATTTACTAGACTTCAAAAATTTTTCAAACCCGACAACACCTAAAAGAAGCTGTTCAATATCTTCACTAAACATCGCCAAAATTATACTAGGAGGCAAAATTTCATCCATCTTTGAATGCACATACCGTTTAGTTACAACTTGACCGATATCGCTATCTTCAACCATGACTTTTTGGAACCAACCAGTCATAGCAACAACACCATATTTATCAGGAATTTCAGATGCTTTCAAAACAACATCCAAATGACTTTCAGGAATAGGACGTTCATTTACATTCATAAGCGTATCTAAAGGATTTACTTTTACATCATCTTCTAAAAACACAATCACAATATTATTTTTAGTAAGCACAGGTTGCACATCAACGCCTAAAGAATGCAAAGATTTCTTTACAAATTCCACTGAAGAAATAGGGAAAATAATAATCGTACGACAAACTTGCATTTCACTATCATCAAAATCTAATTTTTCACTTTTTTTCTTAGATTCTTGTTCAGAAAAAAACTTTGAAAGTTCACTGTCAATATCGAAATCATCCATATTGCAACCTTCGCCTCCCAACAAAATACACTCCACAGCATATCTTTACATATAGTAATTATATTCTTAAAACTACAAATAAAATCAAATTTTACAAAAAATCGAAAATTTACGTAATTAAAAATTCCTATTCCTACGTCCAACACCTAACATGACTTTTTTCGGCAAATCTTTTTCAGACACAAATTTATTTGAAACAGTAGTAAGAGAAATACGAAAAATAGGAGGTTTACAAGAAACAAGTTCAATACGCCCTCCATCTGCTTCAACTAAATCTTTAGCTATACTAAGCCCCAAACCGCTGGAACCATGTCCTGAAAAATATTTTTCAAACACACGTGAAGAAATATCCTCTGAAATCCCTTCACCTTCATCAGAAACATCAATAATAATACCCTTAGAACCGCTCATATACGCATCAACAGTTGTAGTGCCATCACCATATTTCAAAGAATTTTCTATTAATGTCGCTATTACTTGCGAAATATATCCCTTAGTTGCAAGCGCTGCACTAGTAGTCTCATCAATAACAATTAAATCTCTCTTAGCTTTCCTAAAATACAAATCCCATTCTTTATGCTGCTGATCAAAAATTTCATACAAAAACACAGCTTCTTGCGTAGTTATATTTTTATTTCTAGCACTATTTAATAAATCCTCAACTATACCAGTCAAACGATCAATTTGCTCAATACACTTTGCAGCTTCTGCTTTCACATCTTCACTATCGCTAATTAATTCAATTTCTTCCACACGCATACAAAGCGCAGTAAGAGGAGTCCTAAGTTGATGAGAAGCATTAGAAGCAAATTGTTTTTCAACAGCTATACGCCTAGCAATTTTTTCAGCAGTTCTAGACAATTCTTCCTGTACAAGATCCATTTCTTCAATACCACTTTTTTGCACTTGAGTCCTAATAGCACCAGCACCTACTGCTTCAGCTTGAGCCGCCAAATAAATAAGTGGCACACTAAACTTATGTGTAACATAAAAAACTAGTGCAATAGTAAAACTTGCAAAAGCGGAAGATAAAATAAAAATAATCACCCACATCCAAAAAATCTCATTATTAGTAGCATATTGGAAAGTTTTAGTAGTAACTAAAGCACCCTTTAAAGTCGAAACTCTATAAATATAATAATTCTTACTAGTAATATCCTTACCATAGGTATATATACCACCATCAGGCATTATAACTTGCGCATAATCATAAGGATGCTCAGTTTGTAAAAGAACTCTGCTAAAAATACTAAATGAAAATGGTAAATTTCTATCTAAATTACTATCGACTCTGTCAGCAATACCAAGAGCATTTATAACATTATATTGTTCATGTTTTTCAACAATATATTTAGAAGTATAAATACCAAAAGGTATAGCAAACAAAACTATGGCAACAAAAACTATGAATAAAGCCATAGTTAATGCTTTAGCACGCATAAATTATGCCTTATTTACCCGACTCGAATCTAAAACCAATACCTCTGACTGTAGTGATATAACGTGGTTGCAAAGCATCATCACCAATCTTTTTACGCAACCAAGAAATATGCATATCCAAAGTCTTAGTAGAATTAGTAAACTCAGTACCCCAAACTTTACGCATTAAATAATCACGCTCAACAACATTTCCAGTCTGCACCATAAGCTCACGCAAAAGTTCAAACTCTTTCGCACTCAAAACAATCTCTTCATCACCTTTATAAGCGCGATGAGCTAAAATATCCAAACGTATATCCTGCGAAACTATTTCATTTTCCTCACCAGAATTATCGATTACAGAGCGACGCAACAAAGCGCGTACACGAGCCAAAAGCTCAGCCAATCTGAATGGTTTAGTAACATAATCATCTGCGCCTGCATCAAGTCCAACAACCATATCAACTTCATCAGTACGAGCAGTTAATATCAAAATAGGGAAAGTAAACCCTTTAGCTCTAACACTACGAGCAACTTCTAATCCATCAATATCTGGCAAACCTAAGTCCAAAATAAGTAAATCACAATTATCTAAGTTATCTAAAACACGAGTACCAGTTTCAAAACCCTTGACATCATATCCTTCACGAGTCAAGGCTCTAGTCAAAGGAGCGGAAATTGATTCATCGTCTTCTACTAACAACACTGTTGACATTACATACCCGTTTTCTCTTAAAGACACATATTACAAATATTATAAAATAAAGTAACAAAGACTCAAAGAATATATTTACACAAAAATAAAAATCACTCAATGGGGTGGCTGACGGGGCTCGAACCCGCGACCTTCTGGACCACAACCAGATGCTCTACCAACTGAGCTACAGCCACCATTTTCTTCCATAAGTGGAACAAGAAATGATAATATCAAAAAAAAAATTAATTATCAACAAATATAATACAAAAATAAAATATAGGTATTGTGGCTCACAAATTAAGCATAAAACTAATCCTAATACTAAAATGTATACTAAATGTAAAAATAAAAATAGGAAAAAAATGATAAAAGAACCATATTCACCAAAACCTGCATATACCGAAGGAATGCTACAAGTCGATGAAACAAACAAAATATATTGGCAAATCAGTGGTAATCCTAATGGAATCCCCGTAATTTTTGTACACGGAGGTCCAGGCGGTGGAACAAGCGAAAATAGTAAAATATTTTTCGACCCACAAAAATATAAAATAATATTATTCGACCAAAGAGGCTGTGGAAAATCTACACCAAGTGTTAGCGACAATCCAAACAATATTAAAACAAATACCACACAAAATCTAATATCAGATATGGAAAAATTGCGTATACATTTGAACATAGACAAATGGCTTGTATTCGGTGGTTCATGGGGATCAACATTATCACTACTATACGCACAACACTATCCTGAAAAAGTAACAGGATTAATACTGAGAGGAATTTTCACAGCTAGACAAATGGAAGTCGACTGGTTATTTGAAAATGGAGCAAAAAAATTCAATTTACAAGGCTGGCTAAAATATAGTAGTAGCGTAAAAACAGATCCTTCATATCCATCTCTACTTCTCGCTTACAATAAAGCACTATTTAGTGAAGATGAAAAAACTGCTCAAAACGCCGCATTAGCTTGGTCACAATGGGAATCAAATTTATGCACACTTCAGCCTAAAGAAGAAAAAAATACTACTACAAATGATGAACATATTAAATCAGCATTAGAAATAGCACGTATAGAAAATCACTTTTTTATGCACTCTTCATGGCTAAAAAATAATGAGATACTAGATAACACAGATATTATAAAACATATACCAACAACTATAGTTCAAGGTAAATATGATCTTGTATGCACACCTGATACAGCTTACGAATTACACAAAAAATTACCAAATTCAAAACTAATATTAACTGTAGCGGGACATTCACCTTATGATCAAGAAAACTTGAACGCATTAATTTGCGCATTAGATGAATACAAAAGTGTAACTACAAAATAAGCAAGCAAAATTCAGATAGATCTAAAAGCATTTGCGAAACAGATATAAACCAAAAATAGGGTGCCGAAAAGCACCCTACAAACATTTTCAACAAAGTTACCTAAGACCAACAGGTCTTGATAAAGCTAATTCAATTAACTCTTCAACTAGTTGTCCATAGCTCATACCAGTTTTTTGCCAAATAATCGGGTACATAGAATATGGAGTAAAACCAGGCATAGTATTCACTTCGTTAATAACAATCTTGTCGCCACGATTATCATAAAAGAAATCGACTCTAGCTAAACCTTCACATCCTAAAGCCTGAAAAGCTAAACCAGCATACTCTTTAATTTTATCTGCAACACAATCACTAATAACTGCAGGACAAACAATTTCTACATTTCCATGTTCAAAATACTTATTTTCATAATCATAGAAACCTTTTTCAGGCAAATTCATCTGTAATTCACCAATTTGTCCTACACGTGGCAAACCATCTCTTCCTTGCAATACTGCAGACTCAACTTCACGTCCACCAACAAAAGCTTCAACAATAACTTTAGGATCAACCTCTCTAGCTTTTAAAATAGCATCTTTCAAATCTTCTTTACTATCAACACGAGTAATCCCTAAAGAAGAACCAGCACGTGCAGGTTTCACAAATACAGGATAACCTAAAGATTCTACTTGATCTAAAGCCAAATTATGATCTTTTTCCCAAAGTAAATCCGTAATAACAGTATATGGACTTATAGGAAGACCAGCACCAGCTAAAACCATTTTCGTATAATGCTTATCCATACATACTGCTGAAGAAAATACGCCACATCCGACATATTTTATATTACACATCTCAAAAAAACCTTGCAAAGTTCCATCTTCACCAAATGGCCCATGCAAAAGAGGCAATGCTACATCTATACGACCCAAATCCTCTAAAACACTAGTAGTTCCATTATTTTCACCTATAATCAGCGCAGTTCCACTAGAAGTAATAGTTACTTCAAGACCAGTATCAACTACCTCTGCAGCAACATTAGTTGAAGAAAGAGCAAAAGAAGCAATATCTTGTTCAACTTTGACCCATTTGCCAGTCTTAGTAATACCCACAGGAATAACATCATACTTATCTGTATTTATGTGAGAAATTACACTAGAAGCTGTAGCGCAGGAAATAGTGTGTTCGCCACTAACTCCGCCGAACAATACCATTAATTTAATTTTTTTATCCATTTTACAATCAACCATATCCATATATATAAAGTCAATATTACTTCTTACCATATATATTTTAAATCAAAAACAACTCGTGTGAACAAAATATCATTAAAAACTAAAAATAAATAAGCAAATAATTAATTTTATTACAATAAATACCGCAAAAAAGAGAAATAAACTATAGAATTAAAAGCATGCCTAGAAAATTTACAAAAACCTATAAAATAATAGCTGCAATAGTAAAATTACCTTTTATTATAACAACTAAAAGACATTGGTACGGAACAGAAAATTTGCCAGAAACAGGAGGCTTTATAGCTGTAGCAAACCATGTAACTGATTTTGATTCAATGACTTTTATGCACTATTTGGTAAACAACAACATACCTGTACGAATAATGGCAAAAGCAGAACTATTCAAAGTTCCACTTTTAGGAAGAGCGCTAAAAGCTACAGGACAAATACCAGTCAATAGATCTAAAAATAAAAACTCGACTGCTGTTCTCAGCTCAGCCAGAAAAGCATTAATGGATGGAGAATGCATAGCTATATTTCCTGAAGGAACTTTGACTAAAGATCCTCAACGTTGGCCTATGAAAGCTAAAACAGGAGCGGCAAGATTGGCATTACAAACACGAGTACCAGTAATACCAGTAGCGCAGTGGGGTGCACACAAAATATGCGATCCTGATAACAAAGTGTATAGCTTTTTTCCACCAAAAGATGTCACTGTATTAGCAGGCAAACCTGTGTATTTAGCTGACTTATATGGAAAAGAAAATGACATTCAAGCTCTGCATGAAGCAAGCGACAGAATCATTAGACAAATTACATTTTTACTTTCCGAAATAAGATGCGAAAAACCACCTAAAAATCCTTATAACTATTCAACAAATTGCAATGCAAACACAGATTTTGAAAAAAGCTTAGAGAAAAAAATATTATTTGAAAATAATAGTTTAAACGATAAAATTCATACAGAATACACATCAAAATACACTGAATTAAAATTCAAAACTAAAAAAGCACTTTTATTGCCATTAAAACTTTTAAGAAAAATAATTTATACACCAATATTTATTTTCAAAATTGTAAGAAAGTCAATTAAAAAAACAATTATTGAAATAAAAAGAATTTTTGGCAAATAAACACCTAAATTAGTATATGATTTTCAAATCACTAGGCAACACCTTGACAGTTATAGGAAGTTTTCCTGCAAGGTCACCATCAGCATAAGGCAGAAATTTACTATCACAATCTATCGTTATTTCTGTACATTGCAATATCTGAACATTAGAAGAATAAATATGTTTACCTGAAGGAATTTTACAAATTAACTTTAGAAAAGAGAAGAAACTTATATTATCAGTAGTTATTACATCTAATAGTCCATCTTTCAAATCAGAAAAAGGAATTAATTTTATCCCACCACCATATATTCCTGATGAACAAATACCCAAAGTCCAACTAGTTGCTTCAAAATATTTACCATCAACAGTTATTTTATATGTTAAAGGCTTAAATTCACGTACTGCTTTATAAAATCCCCATAAATATACTAACATCCCCGAAAGGAAACTATTCATGTTTGCATAATGATTGGAAACAGAATCAATACCTAAACTGAGAATACCTAAAATTATTTTTTCATCACCCATATTGTCTTTAGATAGAGCCACATCTATATTTTCAGATACAAAAAATTCCTTATTTTCAAGATATTTGACACTATTAGCGCCAATCCCTAACTTACGACAAAAATCATTTCCACGCCCTGCAGGTAAAGGCATTAAAGTTTTACCAGTTTTCCAAACTCCATAAGCTATCGAAGATATATAACCATCGCCACCTAAAGCAGCAATATAATCGTACTCTGTATTTGCTGCTATATCACATAAAGATTTATCTTTAGTATATAAAATATGCACTTTCCATCCTCTTTGAGATAGAATGCGAGCCACTTTAGGAGCAATCTTTACAGCATTTCCACCACCGGAAAATGCACTTACACATAAAAGCAAATCTGGCATAATACTTCCAAGAATTGTCGTATTACCTTTACAAATTAGTTACAATACAACTGCACATCGGCATTCAGAGTTTGAAGCTTTCCCATAAAATCCTCATATCCTCTGTTTATAATTCCTATTCCCCTAACATTAGAAACACCTTCAGCAACTAAAGCCGCTATCAAATGAGAAAATCCTCCACGTAAATCAGGAACAACAATATCCGCACCTGTCAAAGGAGTAGGACCTGATATAACTGCTGAATGATAGAAATTCCTTCGTCCAAAACGACAATTCAGCCCACCCAAACATTCTCTATATACTTGAATATTAGCACCCATTGCTTTTAACGCGTTTGTAAAACCAAAACGATTTTCATAAACAGTTTCGTGAACTATTGACATTCCTTTAGCTTGTGTAAGTGCTACAACTAACGGCTGTTGCCAATCCGTCATAAATCCAGGATGCACATTTGTTTCTAATACGATAGATTTTAAACAATCGCCTGTATGATAAAAACGTATACCTTTTTCTTTTACTTCAAATGTTCCGCCAACTTTTCGATAAGTATTTAGAAAAGTAGTCATATCTAGCTGGTTTGCGCCTTCAACAAAGATATCACCTTCAGTTGCAAGAGCAGCACTCGCCCAAGAAGCGGCCTCTATTCTATCAGGCAATGCTGTATGCGTATACCCCGATAAATGCTCAACTCCTTCTATATGAATTGTGCGATCAGTGTCAACAGAAATTATAGCGCCCATTTTTTGCAAAACAGCAACTAAATCGATTATTTCAGGTTCGACAGCTGCACCTTTCAAATGCGTTATACCTTTAGCTAGCACTGCAGTGAGTAAAGTTTGCTCAGTAGCACCAACTGACGGATAAGGAAGCTCAATAAGTGTTCCTGTAAGCCCCGCAGGAGCAGTAATAAATATACCTTGTGAAGTTTTTTCAACGTTAGCACCAAATTTACGCAAAGTCGAAATGTGAAAATCTATAGGCCTATCACCTATTTGGCATCCACCAAGATTCGGTATAAAAGCTTTGCCTAATCTGTGCAATAATGGTCCGCAAAGTAAGATAGGAATTCGTGAAGACCCCGCATGAGTCGCAACTTCCGACATATTAGCTTCAATAACATTGACTGTATCAAGATTTAAAATACCTGCTTTTTCATCATAGTCAACTTTCACACCATGTAATTTTAAAATCCCGGATACAACATCAATGTCACGAACATGCGGAACATTTTTCAAAACGGAGGGAGTTTGACCAAGTAATGCGGCAACCATTGCTTTAGGAACAAAATTTTTCGCACCACGCACTTTAATGCTTCCCTTTAATGGGTTGCCACCTTTTACTTTCAAAACAGATTCCATATCGTCTTCCTTCACGCTAATTACTATTAGCTATTATACATGTAATTTCTTGACTTATACTGTACTTTTTCTTTAAATATTTACTGCTCATTATTTATTTTTCACATCTAATTTATAATATATAAAATTTTTGATTCGCAATCTATTTTTTGACTTTCAGCTACAGTAAAACTCCTTTGTTTTATTCACAACAAATGAATGATCATATGCAATAGGTTTTTATCGCGCTATTTTATTATAAATAACTCATATTCGATAATTAAATATTTTTGCACAAATAAATAAGCCTTTGAAAATATATATATTCTCAAAGGCTTACTATAAAAATCTTACTTACACTTTTTATGCATATACATATTTAAACATATACACATTTTAGTGAAGATAATTATGCTACTGGAGGTGTGCCTTCAGCATTTCCAAAAATAGCATCTACTGCAACTAATGCACCCTTTTGTAAACGAGATACACCTACAACGCGGCGTGCAGCTTTTGCACCTTCAAAGTATGTTGGGTAAACTTCATCTACCAAAGCTAAATCATCCAAATTTGTTAGATACAAGTTTACTTTAACTGTATCAGCCAAGCTGTGATCAACGCTTTCAATAATAGCTTTAATATTCTTGAAGCACTGTTCAACCTGCTCTTTGACACCACCGGAAACAAGTTCACCAGTTGCTGGATCAACTGGTAGCTGACCTGTTATGTTGTTATAGTGTGAGAAAGCAACAGACTGAGCTGATAGTGCGCTAACTGGCGCATTTGCCTTACTATTTGCTTCAATAATTAAACCGTGGCGATCTTCAACCAACTGTGGAGGTGTACCATCACCATGTGATACTACAGCTTCAATTTGCACACGTGCATGCATAGGAAGAGCAGCAACTTCAACTACTGTGCGTGCTGGCATATAACCTACTGCACGAGCAATACCTGAATCTGGGAAATACTTTGTGTAAACTTCATTTACTGCTTCTTCATCATCTAAGTTAGTTAGGAAGATTGTAATTTTTACAATGTCATCCATTGTAGTATTCATTGCTTCCAAAATAGCTCTGATATTATCCAAGCACTGAGCAGTCTGTCCTTTTACGCATTCTGTAACAATTTGACCTGTTTTAGGACTAATTGGTAGCTGTGCAGTAATGTTATTGTAGTGCGAGAAAGCAACAGACTGAGTTGATAGTACGCTAAGAGGAGCAGCACATGTATTATTTGTATACTTTAGAAGGTCACCTGCTTGTGGAGCATTAGGAATTGTACCTTCGCCATTTGACAATAAAGCTTCAACTTGTATACGAGCACCCTTTGGCAAGTCTTTAACAGCTACAACTGTACGTGTTGGAACATATGTTGGGAAGAATGATTTATATACGCCATCAACTTTTTCAATATCTAAAATATCTTTCAAGAAAATTGTTACGCGAACTACATCATTCAATGTGTGGTCAATGCTTTCAACAACCTCTTTGATATTTGTAAAGCATTGTTCAGCTTGCTTCTTTATGCAAGTTGATACCAATTCACCTGTCTTTGGATCAATTGGTAGCTGTGCTGAAAGATTGTTGTAATGAGAAAAAGCTGCTGTCTGTGCACTTAGTGAACAAATCGGAGCTTTTTCAGTATTCCTTGACAATACTTCATTTAGACCGCTCATGGGACTCCATTCTATGTATGTTATCATGCAAATTGTGTTACATCTTTTACACAATCAGTATCAATTAGACTGTAAAAAACACATTTTTGTCAATATTTTTTACTTATAAAGAAAAGTTACATTTAACAGTTTTGAATTATTTCCGCATAATCCTTTTCTAAACTTTAAGTAAACTACACTATTTTCAACGTTTCTTTAATATTAATTTTATTTTTATTTATACAACATTTTGTCTATCGACATTTTGTAATATTCAATAGTTTTTTGAGTAATATTATCCCAATCTTGAAACGGCAAATTATTCTCATTATATTTTTTGAAATTATTTCTTAATTCATCATCTCTGATCAATGCTAGTATTGCTTTACATACATCTTTATCACTATTTGCCATACGTCCAGTAACATTATCTGTCAAATATTGTTTAGCACCAGTATTATCTCTAACTACTATTGCCATTCCTGACGCTAACGCTTCCAATGAAGCTATTCCAAATGATTCTGCTAAAGCTAAAGTCACATATATATCTGAATTATGATAATAATAACGTAAAGTTTTTTTATCTTTTTTCCCCATAAGAAAAATTTTATCTTCAAGCCTGTAAAGTTTAATTAACATTTTTAAAAGAAATTTTAGATTACCATCCCCAAATATCCGCAAAATAAACATTTTATTTTCAGGCATATTTTTATTTATAGCATTAAATACTTTTACTAATTGCAATGGTCTTTTTCGCCAGTTTAAACGCATCGACGCACAAATTTTCACTATAGTTTTTTCGTCATTACTATTTGCAATAACATCTTTATATAAACTATTAATCGAATGACTATTTTTATCATATTCATTATTAAAACTATTATCATCTAATGAAATTTCATCTTTATGATCAACATTTTTTGCCCAAAATTTTGTGTCTATAGCATTTTCTAACACATACGAATGCACTCCAAAAGTATCATTTATCTGTTTTTGAAGTTTTTTAGAAACGCAAGTCAAAACAGCTCCTTGTTTCTCCCACTTCGCTATTGGTAAAAATAATTTACAAATATTTTTTACATTTCCTAGCATGCAATGAAAAGTTACAAGCACTGGTTTCTTCATGCTCAAAGCAATTTCGATAGCCTTATAAGAAAATGGTGTTATTATTCCGAAATGTACATGAACAATATCTGTTTTTAGGAAGATTTTTCGCAAGCACTCATCTGAACCTAAAGCTAAAGGAAAATTTTTTGCGTAACTATTATGTAATCTATAAATATCACATTTAGCAATTTTTTCTTTTTGAATTTCAAGATTTTTTCTTATACGCTTTTTATAAATTATTTCAGATAAATCTACACTAGATTTCTTATTTTTATTACAATCGTAATTTTTTGTTGCAGTTACAACTGTTACATCATTATTTTCTGATAATTTTTGCGATAAATCAGCAATATGTGATTCTATTCCTCCCATTCTTGGCAAAAAATAGTCACAAACTATGGTTACTTTCATATTTTTAATTCCGATTAAAATTCTTCACAAAATTTATAATATCACTTTTAAAATTTTATTCATAAAAAGTACCCCCAACGGGATTTGAACCCGTGTCGCCGCCGTGAAAGGGCGGTGTCCTAGGCCACTAGACGATGGGGGCTTTAGTTATACAATAACCAGCTGGGGTACCAGGACTCGAACCTAGACTAAATGAACCAGAATCACTCGTGCTGCCAATTACACCATACCCCAATATGTATGTGATAAACAAACACTCGATATATTATACATGATTTTTTTGCACATACAATATTTGTAAACTAAAACATCATTTAAATATATATTTTTTATTTCCTGTAGCGCTTTTCTAATAAATTCAACACTATTTGAATAAGTTCCTAAAACTATATCAAAATCTTATGAATTGTTACATACAAAAATCTAAATATAGAATAAAAAAGGGAGCAATACCAGTCGAAACTGAGCACTGCTCCCATCATTGGAAAATAGTGTAATTTAGCTCTGAATGACACAAAATATCAATTCAAAGTCAAATAAATATTAATTCAAAACTGTATCCTTGTTAGTCAAACGTATTCTATTTTTATTTAGCACTGATAACAATGCGATAAAGAAAATTACATATAGAATAAATCCAACACACACCAACACGCTTATGTTTGAATACATAAACGCATCTCCAAGGCCACCAGTTATAGCATTTCTCAACCCATTTATCGCATAAGTCATAGGAAGCAAAGGATTAATAGCATTGAAGAAACCATTTATTACAGGCATTGGGAACATTCCACCTGAACCACCTATTTGCATTACTAACACAATAAGTCCTGCTAATAATCCAATCCTGCCGAAAATCAAAGTCAAACATTGACATAATCCAACGCTAAACAATGAGAACACAAAGCTAACAAATAGAACTGCAAATAAATTTTCCACTTTCAAACCAGTTGATATAAGAACAAAGCTTTGCACTAAAACCATACTTAATGAAATAGCGGCATATAAGCAAAATTCTTTCAAGAAAACTTTCCAAATATTTTCATTATACTTGTGCAAATTCCTTCGAGCTGGGAAACATAAACCAAACAATAATGCACCCATAAACAAACCAGTTGACATTACAAATGGTGCTAAAGCATGACCATAGTTAGGTACTTTGCTAACTGTAGAATGAGATACATTTGTAGGCTCAGCAAACATTTCTATATTTTGTTGCGAAGGTTTTACTTCACTTACTTTTTGTGCACCTTCTGAAAGCTTAGTGGATAATTTAGAACTACCTTCATGAATTTTATGCACACCACTTGTAAGCTCTGTTCCTTTACTATTCAACAAAGATGACCCATTTGCAAGACGAGTTACCCCTCCGATTAATGCTGGAACTTTAGTATTTAATTGCGATAGAGAATCGCTTAATTTTTGGCTTCCTTTATCAAGATCTACTGATCGTGTAGATAATTGATAGATACCTGCATAAACTGTAGAAACTCCATTAGTGTATTTATTAATACTGTCAGCAAGAGTTGTAGCACCATGCGTTAATTTATCAGAAGAAGCATTTATTTGTTTTGACGCATTATATGCTCTATCTGCACCATTAGTATATTGAACAATACCATCAGCTAATTTTTGCACTTGTGGTGCCGAAGCTGATAATTTTTCACTTCCTTGCTGAACTTGCTCTAAGCCATCTGATAATGCTTTTACTTTACGCGGAATTTCTCCAAGTAAATCTTTATTTTTATCCAGCACTGCTAATAATCCATCAGTTTTTTCAAGCAAAGTTTTAGAATTATTCAACAAATTAGCAATTTTAGGAATTTGCGCTGAAATATTTGAAGCTTTTAAAGAATTAGTTGTAGCAGTAATTGCTGATAATTTTTCATTAATTTTTGCTATAGCATTTCCAATATTTATTTGTGAATTTTCTCTATCTTGTTGCTCACTTACAATAACATTAGCGTTTTTGATTATAGATTGTTTCAGTGTTGCATCAATATTTGAATTAGTTACTTGTGAAATAATTTCTTCAGCTTTTGATTTACTCACACCTTTAGTTCCAACAGATGCAAGCAAAGGATCGACTATTTGTTTTTTTTCTTCCTCAGAAATAGAAAGTTTATTCCATTCAATTTTCGATAGTTGAGCAAATAGTTGCTCAGTTTGAGAAAATTGTGATTTCAAATCAGCAACTTCTTTTTTCAATTCTAAAGATTTTTTCAAAGCGGGAACTACACCACTCTTTGATAATTTTTCATTAAATTGCGTAGACTGTTTTTTTATTGTTCTAACAGCAAAATTGAGTCTACCGAAATTTTTGCTACCTTCAGCAAGCACACTTCCTCCGGTTCTCAATTTTTCTGAATTTTCACTCAAATTTTTTAAACCATTTGTGAGTAGTGAAACGCCTCCAGTGTATTTAATTACTCCATCTTTAAATACATGGACACCATTTTTTAAAGAAGGATTAGCTTTTGTAAGAGATGAAGACCCTGCTTCCAATTTTTTTACGCCTCCAGTATATTTTCTTATTCCATTATTTAGTTTTGAGCTACCTTCAGCAAGTTGAGAAGACGCAAAAGTAAGTGGAGCTATTGAACTGCGTAATGTCTGTAAGCCTTGATCTACTTTCGACACGCCTGCAGTATATTTTCCTGTTCCATCTTTTAGCTTCATCATTGCTTCATTTAGTTTTTTTGCTCCTTCTGAAGCATTATTCATACCAGTAGCTATATTTTTTACACTGTCAAACATTGTTTGAGTATAAGCTTTAGTCACAGCTGCTCTAACTTGAGTATTTAACTGTTTGACTCCCATTTCGCTCATAGTGCTTGCTAAATAATTTAAAGAATCATTTGTTTTATAATTCAATTGCATTTTTCGAGGGGCTTTTGATAATACTGTAGAAGCATTTTTTGAAAAATTTTCAGGAATAGTAAGTGTCGTATAATAGTAACGGTTTTTCATTCCTTTGTTTGCTTTTTCAGCACTGACAAATTCCCATTTCAACTGCTGATTTTTTTTAAGTTTATCAACAATATCTTTACCTACATGTAAATCTTTAGAATTATAACGTATCGATTTGTCGTTATTCACAACTGCTATAGGCAAATTGCTCGCACCTGCATAAGGATCCCAAACAGATTTAATAAATGAAATACTGTAAAGCAAAGGTGCAAGAATTACTGCAAGTACTAAAATTATCGGCAATATTCGTTTATTTTTTAACCATTTTTCCACAAATGAAATATTTGTATCTTGTGGCATATTTTCCATAACGATAAATTCTCCATCCATATTATTTATGAGAATAATTTAATTGTGATTTATAACAAAATATTATTCATGACTATGAGCTAAAAGATGATCAATTAATTTGTGTGTATGAGCTGTAATTTCTTCGCGCTCCCAATTGAAATCACACTCTTTCCAATAATACAAAGCTCCTATAAGTGAACCGGCAAATAATGTCATTGACAATTTAGGGTCTTTGAACGATCCCAACATTATTATCAAAGGATCTTCAACATTGTCTTCATGACGTTTTAACATGATGGAAACTAGTATTTTATTTAGTTTTAAATACAATCCACTGCTAGCTTTATCGTCAGAAAGTAAGTTCATAAAATAAATTTTATTTTCTGAAATATAAGTTATTATTCTATTTATTCCATCTTCAAGTGTTGTTGCGGAATCAATTAATTTATGTATAGTTACTTCAGCAACTGATCGTAATAAATCTTCTTTGTCATTATAGTAGCGGTAAAAACTACTTCTATGTCTTTGAGCTGTATCACAAATGTCTTCTATTGTAAGCTCTGAAAAAGGATTATTTTTTAACAATATAAATAATGCTTGCTGAAAAGCTATTTGTGTGCGAGTAAGCTTCATATTTTACCTTTCTATAGGCGAAAACATCAAATGAGACAAAAAGTTATTTTTGTCTCATTTACTAAAGAATATATTATTCCAAAACTCACAAAAACACAAATCTAAACTATTTTAATGTGAACAATACACAAAAAACGGTGCAATCAATAACATCGATCACACCGTAAATTTGCAAAAACAATTTAAAATACTATTTGTTCTTTAATAATGCTTCCAAAGCATCAATACGTGCTAAACAATCATCCTTACCAAGAATTTCCATAGATTCAAACAACGGAGGAGAAACTTGCTTACCAGTAATCGCTACACGTAAAGGCGCAAAAGCAAAACGAGGCTTCATACCACGCTCTTCAACAAGAATGCCAAACAACTTATCATGAAGATTTCCAGTAGTAAAGTCTTCTATACCCTCAATTATTTCACGACAAGAAGTTAAAACATCAAAAGCATCATCACGAAGTTTTGAAACAGATTTTTCATCAAATTTCAAATTCTCATTAGCAACAAACAAAAATCCTAACATGCCTGATGCTTCACTCAAAACTTTTATACGCGTCTGTATCAAAGGCGCAGCAGCAAGCAAAATCCTATTTTCTTCTTCCGACAAGTTCTCTAAACAATCAGCACTTACAAAACCAGAAGCGAAAAGATAAGGAACAATACGTGCTCTAAAATCATCTTCTTCAAGCATGCGTATATGCTCAGCATTAATTGCTTCACACTTCTTTTGATCAAATCTAGCAGGATTAGGATTTACATCACGAATATCAAAAGCCTTAACCATTTCTTCTTTAGAGAAAATATCATTATCAGGTGAAATAGACCAACCAAGCAAAGCTAAATAATTCAAAAGTCCCTCAGGAATCATACCATTTTCTTTATGCAACAAAAGATTAGACTCAGGATCACGCTTTGAAAGCTTCTTATTGCCTTCACCCATAACATACGGCAAATGACCATATTCAGGAACCTGCTTACCTATACCCAACTCAACCAACGCTTTATGCAAAACAATCTGTCTAGGAGTAGAAGACAAAATATCTTCACCACGCAAAACAGTATTTATATCCATCATTGCATCGTCTACAGGATTTGTAAGCGTGTAAAGAGGATCACCATTAGATCTCACAATAACATAATCAGGAACAGTGCCAACTTTAAAAGTTATTTCACCACGTACTAAATCATTGAAAGTAATATCTTCATCAGGCATGCGCATACGCAAAACTGGTTTTCTACCTTCGTCTCTAAAAGCCTGTTTTTGATCTTCAGTTAAATAACGATCATAACCATCATATCCAAGCTTAGGATCACGTCCAGCTTCTAAATGACGCTGTTGCACTTCTTCAGGTGTAGAAAAAGACTCATATGCATATCCAGCTTCCAAAAGTTTTTTAGCGACATCTTTATAAATACTCATACGCTCAGACTGACGGTACGGGCCTTGAGTACCACCGACGCCTATACCTTCGTCCCAGTCTAATCCCAACCATTTTAAAGAATCAATTATCTGATTGAAAGATTCTTCACTATCTCTATTAGAATCAGTATCTTCAATTCTAAAAACAAAACTACCGCCAGTGTGGCGTGCATATGCCCAATTGAACAAGCAAGTCCTTACCATACCAACATGTGGCGTGCCAGTAGGCGATGGACAAAAACGAACACGAACATTTGTAGTACAATTACTATCAGCATCCATGATTTAAACATATCCTAAACATAAAAAATTATTATATATTACTTATCTATTGTCACATAAATTTCACTCAGACTTAAACAATTATAGAAAACTAGATAAGATTATTAAGTAAAGAAATTAAAAATGGAGAGTAAAATGTATAACAACAAATGCGACAACGATGTCCAAAACAATATTTTTGAAACAAAATTACAAAAAAAAGATATATATAATAAATTAAATTCAATAACTACTAAAAAACTTATGGATCAAGGACAACTCAAATGGAATTTGTATCCCGATTGCATAGGAGCATGGGTTGCAGAAACAGACTATGGCACTAGTCCTAAAATAGAACAAACACTAATACACGCAATAAAAAATAATCTATTAGGATACACACCTAACGGGCTAATAGAAAATTTAAAAACAGCTTGCGCACAATTTCAAAAAAACACTTTCGGCTGGGATATTAAAAAAGAAAATATTATTCCCCTACCTGATGTACTAACTTGTTTACACATTATGTTGGATAATTTCATTCCCGCTAATTCAAAAGTAGTAGTATTAACACCTGCATATATGCCTTTTTTGCGCATTCCGCAAGAACATGGCCACGAAATAATTGAAATACAAGCTTTAATTGAAAATGAAAAATATGTTATAAATTATTCTGCAGTTGAAGATGCCTTCAAAAAAGGAGCTAAACTATTAATACTATGCAATCCTTGGAATCCAATCGGTAGAGTTTTACGCAAAGAAGAACTAGAAAAAATAAGTAAAATCATAACCAAATATAATGCTTTAGTCTTCAGCGACGAAATCCACTCGCCACTAGTTATAGACCCAAACATAAAATTAATAAACTATGCAAGCTTAAATGAAGAAACACGCAAACACACTATAACAGCTACAGCAGCATCTAAAGGCTGGAATATTGCTGGCTTAAAATCTGCACAAGCAATAATTACTAATAAAGATTTAGCAGAAAAATTTAATGTTATAGCTGAAAAATACATAAAAAATATGCCACCTATAGGAATGATGGCAACTATAAGTGCATACACAGACACATCTAATTGGATAGATATTATTAAAGAATATATCAACGATAACGCACAATTTTTGCAAGAAAAATTAAACAAAATACAAGGCGTACATTTCATAAAAAATGAAGGAACATATCTAGCGTGGATAAAGCTACCATCAATAAATAAATTAAAATATGCAAATTATCTTTCAAAAGTAAATACAAATTTGGATTTAAAAGAATTGCAAAATTCAGAAAACATAGCTGAGGTTTTACGCAAAACTGTAAAAATTGCTGTAATTACCGGTCGAGCATGTGGAACTGGCTACGATGACTATATTCGTTTCAATCTAGCAATGCCTAGACCAGTTCTGCAAGAATGCATTGAAAAATTAGAAGAATTTATAAATCTTACAATGTGAAATTCTTTTAAAAATACGTGAAACACATACAAATTTTGTGAAGCTAGCATCATAAGCTTTAGCTTCACAAAATTGTATTATATAAGTAGTTACAACTGATTCATTTACAAAGCTTTATTCATCTTCTGTAAGTAGTGCATTACGAAGTGTACCTATATTTTCGATATCACATTTTATAACACAATTGTCAGGTACTGTTATAGCATTTTCTTCACTATTTATAAATACAATATCACTAGGCAACAATGTACAATATTTACTAATTGTTGATATATGCGCATATATATCTCCAAGTTGTGAAGTAGAAAATGTTTTGACTGTAGTGTCATCAATAAGCGATTTCATTTGTAAATTATTAATATCAAAATCTTTATCGACTACAACCCATGGGCCGACGACACAAGATGTATCAAATAAGCTACAAATAGAAGCAGAATGTTCACTTTTATGTCCAAGACTATCCCAATTATCAATTTCAATTGCAATATCATTGACTACAGTAAAACCTAAAACATATTTTCTTATATCTTTAACATCAACATTTTTGCAGATACGTTTTATTACAACACCTAAACTTGTACTTGAAGAAACTTTCTTCACACGCACATCAGGTTTTACAATAGCAACATTAGGTCCTATAACACTAGTATTAGGTTTGATATGCACATCAGCAATATTACCAGTCGCATCAATTCTCAGACCAAGCGCCTTAGAGCGAGGCAAAACAGTCGATAATAATCGAACATCTACTAAATCTACAATTTGGCCAGTAGGCTCAATTTTAGAGGAAAATAGAGGATCTGAATTCAACACTACAACTTTGTCACTATCATCTTTAATAACACCAAAATATAATGAATCATTCATTTCAAAACGAACTATACGCATCATGCCTCCCCGATTATTCATAACATTTTCCAAAACAATACTACCAATTAAAAAGGGTAGCTACAAAGCTACCCTAAATTTTTTTTACTGTACAAAATGTAAATTTACCAACCTGTACGCCTTGAAACTGTCTCTTCAGTCCACTCATTAGAAGGTAAATCGCCTGGCATAAATTCATTATCTGTCGAAATAAACAAAGGTTCTTTTCCATGATCTTTAATATCTTTGCGTTGCATTTCATAGTCACGCAAAGCTCCTAACGCCCATTTACCTAAAGTAAATAATGCGAATACATTCAAGACCACCATTAGACCTGAGAATAAATCAGCCAAGGACCATGCTGCGCTAAGACTCATCACAGAGCCCAAACCTACAGATATAACCACAATAATATTCAAGAATAAACGCGAAGAATTTACGCCACGCAAAAAGTCCATATTCACTTCAGCATAAGCATAATTTCCAAGAACTGACGAATATCCGAAAACAAAAATAATTATAACCATCGGTATAACTGTCCATGAGCCCAACACGTTTGCCATAGACCTTATTGTAAGCTCAGCACCTGTAAGTGACGTATCGCCTACATTATAAATGCCTCCAAGTAATACAATAAAGGCTGTTGCAGTACATACTAGAATAGTATCTACAAACACACCTAAAGATTGAATTAATCCTTGTTGTACAGGGTGACGAACTGTTGCTGTAGCTGCAGCATTAGGAGCAGAACCCATACCAGCTTCGTTAGAAAATAGTCCGCGTTTAGTACCATTAGAAATAGCTGCTATTAATCCACCGATAATTCCACCGCTAACTTGCGCAAAACCAAAAGCACCCTCAAATATAATGCAAACAATTTTTGGAACTTCTGTAATATTTGTGCCTATAATAACAATCGCCATAATAATATAAGCAAAAGCCATAATAGGTGCTATAACTTCAGCAAATCTTGCAACTTTTTTAATTCCACCAAAAATGACAGGAACGCTTATAACAATTAATACAATCGCAACTACCCAACTTTTTATTCCAAAAGCTGCTGTTGCAACTGTCGCAATAGTATTTGCTTGGACCATATTAAAAGAAAATGCGAAAGCAAATATAAGCATTACTGCAAAAACTTTGCCCCATGCTCTTGAGCCTAGTCCTTTTTCAATATAATATGCTGGACCACCACGGTAAGTTCCATCGGTTGCTGGCACTTTGAAAAGTTGAGCTAAAATTGCTTCCATACACGCAGTAGACATTCCGATGAGTGCAACCACCCACATCCAAAAAACGCTACCAGGACCACCGAGTACAATAGCAATTGCAACACCTGCTATATTTCCGGTTCCTACGCGTGAAGCTAGACCGATAGTAAAAGCTTGAAAAGATGAAATTCCGCCATGTGCATTCTGCCTGGATTTAAGCATTGATTTTATCATATGAGGAAACAGCCTAAGCTGTACTGCTCTCGTTTTATATGTAAAATACAAACCAGCAATTATAAGTACCGTTATAACTACACGTTCTATTGGATTAGCATATATCGCGTCGATAAAAGCAGCGATACGCTCATTAAGCGTTGTGAGCATTCCGCTTACTGAACGATTAATCAGGTAAATACCACTCATAAATTTCTCTCTTTCAAATTGTATATACCATGCATTATTATACAAAATATACTAAAAGTAAAATAAAAATAAAATAAAAGTAAAAACATTTTTAAAAATAAATTATAAATTTATTGTTTTAATGCCTTATTTTCACATTTTTAATGATTTATTTCTAAATTTCTCCTGACAATTGTAAAATCCGCGTCATATATCATAAATTTTATAGCAAATATATTTATAAATACTAAACACGTCCTAAGACGACAAGTCACTAAAGTAACAAATTAGTATGATATTAGTCAACACCACACACATATTGAAAATATAAAATCTGTAACAAACTTTATTACAATAACAAAGAAAAATGACTTTAGTAAATATACATTTCATAGACAAAAATCAAAACTAAAAAAGAAAGCCTACTCAGCGCATTTTCGCTTTGTAGACTTTCTCAATTTCACAAATAAGCATTATTTTTAATACTTTTTGCGATTAACGTTTTTTGCGGTTAACGTTATATTTTTATCTATCACTTCCAAATTTTGCCTGGTATATCACTAGGCATAAATGGATTATCTTCCGAGACAAAAACAGGATTTTTTCCAGCTTTTACTTGTGCTTTATAATCATGTAAAGCTCCTGCTACCCATTTAGCTAAAACAACTAGTGCAACGAGATTTATTATTCCGCCTAAACCGAGCATTATATCTGCTAACGACCAAACCAATATCAAAGGTTGCACAGCTGCAAATCCGCACGCTACAACTACTAAACACCTATATAGGTATGAAATAATTTTGTTTTTGACAAGAATATCTAATGACACCTGTCCATAACAGTAGGCACCAAATGCAGAAGTGTAACCGAATACAAATATTATCAAAGACATTGGAATACTCATCCATGGTCCTAACAAATGTATGACAGCATTAGATGTTAATGCTCCAGCGATTTCTTCAGTTCCATGTCCTGGTGAATAAACATCATTACCTGCAATCAAAATCAAAAGCGCTGTAATTGTACATACTACTATAGTATCCACAAACACACCGAAAGCCTGAATGAAACCTTGATTTACAGGATGAGCAACAGTTGCTGTACCAGCAGCATTAGGAGCAGTACCAAGACCTGCCTCATTAGAGAACAATCCGCGTCTCGTACCATTTAACAATGTAGCAAAAATGCCTCCGCCTATACCAGAAAGTCCTTCACGTAATCCGAAAGCTCCTTCAAAAATTTGCACAAATGCATGTCCTGCTGCAGGAATATTAGTTACGATAACTACCACTGCTATAAGAATATAAGCCATTGCCATAATAGGTCCCAGATATTCAGATGCTTTAGCAACAGTTCTAACGCCTCCAATAATCACTGGAGCAAGCAAAACCGCAACAATCACACCTGTAACCCAAGTAGGAATACCATGATTGGAATTGAAAGTAGCCGCAACTGTATTAATCTGCACCATTGGCACAGCAATACCTGTTGAAAACACAGTTATCAAAGCAAATATAACAGCAAGTACTTTAGACTTCATACCTTTTTTTATGTAATATGCAGGACCGCCACGATAAGTACCGTCACCTTCATATTTCACTTTAAAAATTTGAGCTAAAGTTGATTCTGTAAATGCTGTTGACATTCCTATCAAAGCGACTATCCACATCCAGAATATAGCACCAGGCCCTCCCAAAACTAAAGCAAGAGCCACACCAGCAATATTACCTATGCCTATACGAGTACCAATCCCTATAGCGAAAGCTTGAAATGAGGAAATACCACCATGCGCATTTTTCCTAGAGTTACATAAAGATCTGAAGAAATCTTTGAAATGCACTATTTGCACAAAATGCAAATAAATAGTTAAAAATATACCAACTCCAAGCAATAAAACTACAAGAATGTACGTGTACAAATAATTATTAATAATAGAAAGTAAATCAGACATGCTAACTCCATCAAAACGATTTATTGGTTTACAGTTGCCTGCCTATAGGAAACTAAATTTTAGTCTACCCAAATATCTGTTGGTAAGTCGGCAGGCAAATGCTTATTACCAACACCAATAAATCGTGGCTTTTCTATGCCCAATTTTTTTTGTTCCTCATAATCTTTCAAAATACCTAACCCCTGTTTAGACAAAGCGAGAACAGCTAAAATATTCAAAATTGTAATAACTGCCATAAATATATCAACAGTATTCCAAATAAATTGTAAACTTACAACTGCACCCATCACTGTTGAAATTACTGACAACACACGAATTGCATAAGAAGCATACTTAGACGACGTGATAAAAAACATATTAATTTCAGAATAAGTATAAGCGGCTATTATAGATGTAAAAGCTAGTACAAATATAATCATCGAAATCAATAAAGACGTCCAAGATCCTAATTGGCTTTCAATAGCCTTTTGCGTAAGCACTCCAGCTAATGACGGATCCATTGGCACGTTAGGATCATATATCCCCTTACCAGAACTCATAATTATCAAAGCTGTAGCAGTACAAACCACTATAGTATCCACAAATACACCGAAAGATTGTATTAATCCTTGATTTACAGGATGGGAAACAGTAGCAACTGCACTTACGTTAGGAGAAGTTCCTTGACCTGCCTCATTTGAAAACAACCCACGTTTTATACCATTTATAAGAGCAACAAAAATTCCTCCGCCTACACCTGATAACGCTGCAGTAGGTACAAAAGCAGATTTAACTATCAATACAAGATTTGGAATTATACTATCATAATTCAAAACTATGATAACAAAAGCAATTAGTACGTACACTAAAGACATAATAGGTGCCATAAATTCAGCAACTTTAGCTACAGATTTAATACCACCAAAAATTACCGGCGTAATAAGAACAAAAAGTACTATTGCGATTGATGTAGTGCTAGCACCTGTAGAAGCTCCTAGAGTCTGCGCAATGCCATTAGATTGCAACATAGTCATAACTAAAATACAGGTTACTATAAGAACTCCAGCAAATACTTTACCAAAAAACCTACTACCTAAACCGTACTGTATATACCAAGCCGGACCCCCGCGGAAAGTCTTATCATGAGTATTTCTGACTTTATATGCTTGAGCTAAAATTGTTTCAAAAAAAGATGTAGACATTCCTAACAATGCTACTATCCACATCCAAAATATAGCACCAGGACCACCTAAGATAAGAGCAGCAGCAACACCAAAAATATTACCTAAACCAACTCTTCCTCCAAGCGATACGGCGAACGCTTGAAAAGAAGATATTTCACCTTTAGCAGTTTTTCTAGATAATACAATTTCTTTCAACATATTGCCAAAATATCTTATTTGTACAGCACGTGTGCGAATTGTCAAATATATTCCTGTACCTAAAAGTATCCACACAGTAACGAATAAGGTAATTTGATCACCAATATGTTGAATTTCAGCCGCAAGTTCAGCTAACATAAAAACCCCTTACCGATATTTTACTTTTAGGTTATATTATTTTACCATTATTTTAACAAAATGCTCAATTTTTTAGTAATTATTTTTCCAAAATTAAATATAAGTCATATAATAGTACACAATAAAATATTTATAATAAGAATAATTCCAATTAAAGAATATTTTATACAAGCACGATATTAAAGAAAGTGAGTATTGAAATGGCAATACCGTTGAGATCTAGAACATCTACTCATGGAAGAAATATGGCAGGAGCACGCGCTCTATGGAGAGCTACAGGAATGACAGATGCAGATTTCAACAAACCAATTATTGCTGTAGCAAACTCATTCACACAATTTGTTCCAGGACACGTACATCTGAAAGAAATTGGACAATTAGTGTGTAAAATTATTGAAAAAAATGGTGCAGTAGCAAAAGAATTCAACACTATAGCAGTAGACGACGGAATAGCTATGGGACATTCAGGAATGCTCTACTCACTACCAAGTCGCGAAATAATTGCTGACAGTGTTGAATATATGGTAAACGCGCATTGCGCAGATGCACTAGTTTGCATATCAAATTGCGATAAAATAACACCAGGAATGGTGCTTGCAGCAATCCGCCTTAACATTCCTACTATATTCGTATCAGGCGGACCAATGGAAGCAGGCAAAAATCTGCCTAAAGAAGCAATCATAGGACAAGAAACAACTAAAGGCGACCTCGTAACAGCCATGAGCGCATCAGCTTCAAATATTAGTGATAATAAATTAGATTTAGTCGAAAAACTCGCTTGCCCTACATGCGGATCATGTTCTGGAATGTTTACTGCAAATTCCATGAATTGTCTTACCGAAGCACTTGGCTTATCTTTACCTGGCAATGGCTCAACACTTGCAACACATGTTTTTAGAAAAGATTTATTCGTAGAAGCAGGCAAAACTATAGTTGAAATGTGTAATAGATACTATAACCAAGAAGATGACAGCATACTTCCTTTAAGCATCCTAAATCGTGACGCAATGCTAAACGCTATGAAACTTGACATGGCAATGGGTGGTTCTACAAATACAGTACTACATATGCTAGCCATGGCTCATGAAGGAAATATAGACTTTCACTTAGATGACATAGACATGCTATCGCGAACAACTCCATGTTTAGCTAAAATTTCACCAAATAGTACAATATACCACATGGAAGACGTACATAGAGCAGGTGGTGTACCAGCTCTACTAGGTGAATTAGATAGAGCAGGCATGCTAAGTCACAATGTAAGTAGCGTTCACACACCTACATTAGAACGTTGGCTAAAAAACTGGGATATAAGAGGTGAACATCCTTCAGAAAAAGCATTAATGCGTTTTTCAGCCGCTCCAGGTAATGTTCGTACGACAAAGCCTTTCAGCACATCTAATAGATGGGCAACTCCTGACACAGATGATAAAAATGGTTGTATAAGGAGCGTTCAAAATGCTTACACTAAAGATGGCGGATTAGCAGTATTATACGGAAATTTAGCACCAGAAGGAGCCATAATAAAAACTGCAGGAATCGATCCTTCTCTTTTCCATTTTGAAGGCAAAGCATATGTTACAGAATCACAAGAAGAAGCTGTAGAAGCAATTTTAGGCAAAAAAATCAAACCTGGAGATTTCCTCGTAATACGATATGAAGGTCCATCAGGCGGACCTGGAATGCAAGAGATGCTATATCCAACATCTTTCATAAAAGGCACAGGGCTCGGAAAAGTTTGCGCTCTTATAACAGACGGAAGATTTTCAGGCGGTTCAAGCGGAATATCAATCGGACACGTTTCACCAGAAGCAGCAGCAGGTGGCACGATAGGCCTAATTGAAAATGGAGATAAAATCATATTAGATGTAAACACAAGATCCATACATTTAGATGTTTCAGAAAAAACTTTACGTGAACGAAAAAATAAGCAATTAGAAAGAAAAAATCCATGGACACCTTTGTATCGTGATAGAAAAATTTCTAATGCTTTAAAACTTTACTCACTCACAGCAACAAGCGCATCAACTGGAGCTGGGCGAGATATTTCACAAATAAAAAGAATAGTAGCAAATAACGAAACATCAAATACAATACACACTCATGAAACAGTAAGTATAAATGTTTGAGTATATAACAAAATAATCAAAATACCGACATTTTAGAAAGATAAAAGTAAACAATAAAATGCAATCTGAAAAAGTATTTTATAAAAAATCTATGTAAATCACATATACAATTATTGCACATAATTTTAGGAGCGAAACATGCTAAAACAAGCACAATTCGCTCCTATCAAACACGAAACCTGAAAAATTGTTACGTATCAATAAGTTGCATATAAATTGACACAATATACTTAATTATGAATATTTCAAATAATTAATCGCTCAACTTATACATCCAACCAAATTTATCTTCCAAAACTCCTTTTTGAATACCAGTCAAAGTATTATATAAATGTTTAGTTACATCACCACTAGGAATACGCACATCAAAATCTTCCGATGCTAATCGTCCTATAGGTGCTATAACAGCAGCAGTTCCACAAGCGAACATTTCAGCAACTTTATTTGATCTAATATCGTCAACCAATTCATCAATATCTATATGCTTCTGCTTTACTGTAACACCTTCAACTTCAAGTAAAGTTATAATTGATGAACGAGTGCTTCCTTCCAAAATAGTACCAGTAAGCGCAGGTGTTGCAATAGAACCATCACTATATACAACAAAGATATTCATACCGCCTAGCTCTTCTAAATAACGGTTAGAAACAGAATCCAAGAAACAAACTTGATTAAAACCTTTAGAAGTAGCATTTTCTTGAGGAAGCATTGCCGCAGCATAGTTACCAGCAGTTTTAGCAAAACCAGTTCCACCAGGACCTGCCCTATGGAAAGTCTTATCAACCCAAATTTCCAAATCTTTTACATTGGCACCAAAATACGGCCCCACAGGTGAAGCTATACACAAATATTGCACACTATTCGATGCTCTTACACCTAAGAATGGCTCATCAGCATACATAAAAGGACGCAAATAAAGAGCGCTCCCTTCCTTCTTAGGCACCCAAGCCTTATCAACATTTACCAGTCCGACAATAGAAGCAATAAAATCTTGCACATCAAAAGTAGGCATGCACATTCTTTCAGCAGACATGTTAAATCTAACAGCATTATATTTAGGGCGGAAAGTCCAAATCGAATTATCACTATAACGATAAGCTTTTAAGCCTTCAAATACTTCCTGTCCATAATGCAAAATAGCAGCTGCTGGAGATAAAGTAATGTTTTCATATGCACGAATTTTTTTGTCATGCCAACCTTCATCTTTGCTCCACGTAGCACTTGCCATATGATCAGTAAAACTTTTACCAAATTTCATTTCATCCAAAATGCGTTGTCTCGTTTGGCAACTACAAATGTTTTTTGACAATTCAACTTTAAAACGAGGTAAAAGAATATCTTTACTTTCAACAACACCTTGAGAATTTTCTTCTAATAAATCTTTATTGCTATTACAACACATATGTAAACCTCAAATCGTAAATATTTATTCACTATTAGTATAATAGTATTGCCCAAGCTCTTACACTTGGGCAATATTTTAGCGATTAGCTTTACCATCTACATAATCTGCATCTTTTTTATCATCGCTCCAACTAAATAGAGCACGAATCTCCTGTCCTACTTTTTCAATAGGATGATTTTGCTGAGCCTCACGTAATTTTTTAAATTCAACTGCTCCATGCTTTTGATCATCCATGAACTTTTTAGCAAAGCTACCATTTTGAATATCTGCCAAAACTTTCTTCATATTTTCTTTAACATCAGGAGTTATTACGCGTCCACCTGAAACATAGTCACCATATTCAGCAGTATCAGAACATGACCAACGCTGTTTAGTAATACCGCCTTCATGTATCAAATCTACAATCAACTTCATTTCATGCAAAACTTCAAAATAAGCTATTTCCTTTTGATACCCAGCTTCAACCAATGTTTCAAAACCATACTGTATAAGTTTAGATATACCACCGCACAATACAGTCTGTTCACCGAACAAATCTGTTTCAGTTTCTTCAGTAAAAGTAGTCTTTATAGCGCCAGCACGCAAAGCGCCGAGAGCCTTAGCATAAGCCAAAGTTATATCCCAAGCATTACCTGAAGCGTCCTGTTCTACTGCTACAATTACTGGCACTCCGCGTCCCTGTTCATAAGTCCTGCGCACAAGATGTCCA
Organism: uncultured Actinomyces sp.; assembly: GCA_946998115.1. Lineage (GTDB taxonomy): Bacteria > Actinomycetota > Actinomycetes > Actinomycetales > Actinomycetaceae > ZJ293. Next base: position 41,157 of record CAMPYB010000001.1, read on the forward strand.
GGTCCTTTAGGAGCAACCATACAAATATCATGAGAAGAATCAGGCTTTATATAACCAAAGCGAATATTAAAACCATGTGCAAAGAATATTGCTGCGTTTTCTTTTAGATTAGGTTCAATCTTTTCAGTATACAAAACGCTTTGAATCTGATCAGGAGCCAAAATCATAACAATATCAGATACTGCAGTAGCTTTTTCTATAGTAGCAACTTCCAAACCAGCTTTCTGCGCTTTTTCCCAAGATTTACTACCTTCGCGAAGACCAACAATAACATCCATACCACTGTCACGAATATTCAAAGCATGTGCATGTCCTTGAGAACCATAACCGATGATGGCAATTTTTTTACCTTGTAATACTGCTAGATCAGCATCTTTTTCATAAAACATTTCTGCCATTTTTAACTCCTTATTTTTATTAATTACATTCTTCAAAACACGTATCTTCTTTATATTCATCAGTAATAGATTCATATCCTCTAGACATGGCAACTACACCAGATTGCACAATTTCACGTATGCCATATGGCTCTAAAGCAACTAATAATGCTTCCAATTTACTCATAGTTCCTACAGATTCTATGACAACAGATTTAGGACACACATCCACTACATGCGAACGAAATAATTCAACTATCTGCAAAACATTTGCTCTATTTGTATCATCAGCTTTAACTTTGATCATCAGTAGTTGCCTTTTTACTGATTTCCCCTGTTCAAGTTTTACTATTTTTAACACGTTGATCAATTTATTAAGTTGCTTATAGATTTGATCCAATGGTAACTTTTCAGCGTCAACAACTAGTGTTATACGTGAAATTTTAGGATTTTCAGTTTCACCTACAGCTAAAGAGTGTATGTTAAAACTACGCCTTGCAAAAAGCGCACACACGCGTGTCAACACACCCGGTTTATTTTCAACTAAAACGCTCAAAGTGTTTCTCATAACATTTCCTCTTCCCAAACAGGGCTTACATTCATATTGTATTTTATGTCATCATTTGAGGCCCCAGCTGAAACCATAGGCCACACTAATGCATCAGGTGAAACTCTGAAATCTATAACTACAGGTCTATCATTAATATTTAAAGCTTTTTGTATTACGCTATCTATATCTTCTTCTTTTTCACACCTAAGACCTACACAATCATAAGCTTGAGTAAGTTTTACAAAATCTGGAATTTGAGCAGTACCTGTGCCTGTAAAAAGATTTGTATTAGAAAAACGCTTATTATAAAACAATTTTTGCCACTGTCGGACCATCCCAAGTGATGAATTATTTATAAGTGCAACTTTTATAGCAATACCGTTTAATGCACAAGTAGCAAGTTCTTGATTAGTCATTTGAAAACAACCATCACCATCAATTATCCAAACTGTTTTTTCAGGACACGCTACTTTCGCTCCCATACCTGCAGGCACCCCATATCCCATAGTTCCAAGCCCACAAGATGATATCCAAGATCTAGGTTTTACATGCTCAATAAATTGTGCACTCCACATTTGATGCTGACCTACACCTGAAACATATATAGTATCATCAGGTGACAATTTTCCAATGCGTTCAATAACTTGTTGTGGACAAAGTAGGCCATCAGTTGGCATGTCATATTTCATCGGATATTTTTTACGCAAATTTGTCAAAAATTTATGCCAATCTGATATGTCTTTTTTACCATGAACTTTCACATACTTTTTATATTCAACAGTTAGCGCAGGCAAAACATCCTTCAAATCTCCCACTATTTCAATATCTGCTTTTCTATTTTTCGATATTTCAGCAGGATCTATATCAACATGTAAAACTTTAGCATTTTGAGCAAAATGTTTAAGACTACCTGTTACACGATCATCAAAACGAGCACCTAAAGTTATAAGTAAATCACATTTTTGCATTCCGCCTACTGCTGCTATAGTGCCATGCATTCCAGGCATTCCTAAACTATTTTTATGCGTGTCAGGAAGAACCCCTCTAGCTGTAAGAGTCGTAGAAAAAGGAATATCAGTAACATCAGCAAATTCAGCTAATTCATCAAAAGCACCAGACTTTACGCAACCACCACCTATATAAAAAACAGGTCTGGAAGCCTTAGCTATTTCCGCAACTGCATTTTTCAATTTAGATTGTTCAACTTTTTGAGGTACGCTATACCCTGGTAGATCAATTTCTGGTGGCCAAGTAAAATTCATCATACCAACTTGTGCTGTTTTAGTTACATCAACCAAGACAGGTCCAGGTCTACCAGTAGAAGCAATGTGATATGCTTCAGCTATAGTTTTTGGCACATCTTCAGGTTTTGTAACTAAAAAAGAATGTTTCGCTATAGGCATAGTAACGCCCACTATATCAACTTCTTGGAAAGCGTCAGTACCTATAAAATCAGCAGAAACTTGCCCTGTTATACATAGCAAAGGCACAGAATCCATCGCCGCATCAGCTATAGCTGTCACAATATTAGTAGCACCAGGCCCTGAAGTTACTATGCAACACCCAACTTTTCCACTTGCGATTGCATAACCTTGAGCGGCATGTCCAGCACCCTGTTCATGTCTTACTAAAATATGATTCAGTTTAGCATCATAAATAGGATCATAGGCAGGTAAAATAGCTCCACCTGGTAGACCAAAAATATCAGTGACACCTAGACATTCCAAAGATTTTATTATAGCCGCAGCGCCTGTCATATTTTCAGATTCACCAAGTTTGCAAGTATCCATTTTTCATCCTGCCATCCAAATAATAATATTGTAATAAAACAAACAATGTAATAATCATGAAAGATATTGTATAAATACTATCACTAAAAAAGTAAAAAATGTATAAAAAAATAGCCTAATAAAATAAAATAATTACTTAAAAAAAGTATTGTTGGTAAATAAATAGTAATATAAAAAAATAATAAAATTAAAATCTTATCGTAATATAATATATTTTCAATAAATTATAAAATAAATATTAAAAATAGACACATACTACATATAGTCAAAATATAAAATAGGCTTCCGATAATCACACCGAAAGCCTATTAGTTATTTATAAACAAAATGATTTATAATCAATTTTCACGCATTAAATCTTGAACAGCTTTAGTAACTTTCTTTGCAACATCTTTATTAACCGCATCAGGAATTATATACAAAGGAGTAAGCTCATTATCTTCAATAACACTAGCTATAGCTACAGCTGCAACACGTAACAGCTCATCAGTAATCTTATTGCATTTAGTATCAAGTAATCCTCTAAATAATCCTGGGAAAGCCAAAACATTGTTAATCTGATTAGGATAATCACTTCTACCTGTTGCAACGACACTAGCATGCTTCATAGCAATATACGGATTAATTTCCGGAATAGGATTAGCCAAAGCAAAAACAATTGCATCATCCGCCATAGAAGCAATATCGTTCTCATCTAAAATATTTCCAGAAGAAACACCAATGAACACATCAGCATCTTTCAAACCAGACTTTAAATCACCCACAACTAACCTAGGGTTAGTATTATTTGCAATCCAAGCACGGCTTGATTCAGTTTCATCAGTAACATTTTTACGGCAAAGAGCGCCATTTCTTCCATATCCAACAATGTCTGTTGCGCCTTGAGCAAGCAAAAGTTTAATTATTGCATTTCCAGCAGCTCCCACACCTGAAACAACAATACGCACATCTTTAATTGATTTTTTAACAATCTTCAAAGCATTAATCAAAGCTGCCAACACAACAACAGCCGTACCATGCTGATCATCATGAAAAATCGGAATATCTAATTCTTCGCGCAAACGAGCTTCAATCTCAAAACATCTAGGTGCAGAAATATCTTCCAAATTAATTCCACCAAAACCTGGAGCAATAGCTTTAACAGCAGAAATAATTTCTTCAGTATCCTGTGTATCAAGCACTATTGGCCAAGCATTCACATCAGCAAATTGTTTAAACAACATAGCTTTACCTTCCATCACTGGAAGAGCAGCCTTCGGACCAATATTTCCAAGACCCAAAACTGCGCTACCATCAGAGACAACAGCAACAGTATTAGATTTTATAGTCAAAGATAAAGCCTTTTCAGGATCATCAACAATAGCATTACACACTCGCGCAACACCTGGAGTATAGACTCTAGCAAGATCCTGACGCGTACTAACTGGACTAGAATTGACTTCAATCTTACCGCCCACATGCATTTGAAAAGTAACATCTTCAACTTCAAGTATCTGAAGATTATCTTGTTTTTCCAACACGCGAACAACTTCTTTTATATGATCATCGCTTCGCGTATCACAAGCTAATTTCACAATCAATCTATCTTTTTCAACATGCGTATTCATATCTGTTACTAAAGCATCAACATTTTGAATTTTCTGCAAAATATCAAAGACGCCATCTTTAGTTTCAGGAACAGCAAAAGTAATCGACACACTAAACGCAGGTCCGATATCAGACATACAGACTCCTTCGTCTAACAAATAAAATTCACTAATTAAACATTAAATTGGTTTGTGGCACCAGCCACAAACCAATATATTATAAACCAATCTTCTCTAAAATAATCTCTCGTACACGACTTGCATCAGCTTGACCTCTGGTAGCTTTCATTATAGGTCCCATCAAAGCACCAATAGCTTGCATCTTTCCAGCTTTCAAACTATCTATAACATCAGGATTAGATTGCAAAGCATCATCAACAGCTTTTTCTAGAGCACTATCATCGCATACAACAGCAAGATGTTTATCCTCTACGATTTGATCAGGCTCTCCCTCACCTTCAATAACATAATGCAAAACTTTGCGTGCTATTTTGTCATTAATCTTTTTACTGTCAACAAGCGACTGCAATTTGCATATTTGTTCAGGAGTAACATTGACTTGTTCAAGAGAAATCTCTTTATCTTTAGCTATACGAGAAATTTCACCCATCCACCATTTTCTAGCAGCATGAGGATGCGTACCAGATTTGACAGTTGCTTCTATTAAATCCAATGCATCTGCATTTATAATATCACGCATTTCTACATCAGTTATTTCCCATTGAGAAATCAAGCGCTTACGACGCACTGCAGGCATTTCAGGCATACTTGAAGCAATTTCTTCAATCCAACGTTTAGATGGACAAACAGGAACAAGATCTGGTTCAGGGAAATACCTGTAATCATCCGCATCACTTTTAATACGACCAGCAGAAGTTGTATTCGTGTCCTCATGCCAGTGCCTAGTTTGCTGAATAATACTACCGCCATCTAACAATACAGTAGCTTGACGACGCATTTCATAATTTACAGCTTTTTCTATAGCTCTAAAAGAGTTCACGTTCTTTGTCTCAGTACGTATACCAAAAGCGTCTTCAGGCGATTTTCTAAGTGAAACATTTATATCAGCACGCACATTTCCTCTTTCCATACGAGCTTCAGAAACTTGTAAAGCTCTGAATATGTCGCGCAAAGATTGAACATATGCTGCTGCTATTTCAGGAGCTCTATCACCACAACCTTCTATTGGTTTTGTAACAATTTCTACAAGAGGCACACCAGCACGATTATAGTCAACTAGTGAGTGATTAGCTCCTTGAATACGTCCGTCAGCTCCACCTATATGAGTGTTCTTACCAGCATCTTCTTCCATATGTGCACGTTCAATATTGACTCTAAAGATTGTTCCATCTTTAAGCTCAACATCTAAATACCCATCGTAAGCGATTGGTTCGTCATACTGTGAAGTTTGAAAATTCTTAGGAACATCTGGATAAAAATAATTTTTACGCGCAAAGCGACAAGATGATGCTATAGAACAATTCAATGCTAAACCGATTTTTATCGCATATTCCACTGCTTTTTTGTTAACAACTGGCAAGCAACCAGGCAATCCAAGAGAAACTGGAGTGACCATGGTATTAGGTTCTGCGCCGAATACGTTAGGAGCAGAATCAAACATTTTTGTTTTAGTACCTAATTCGACGTGAACTTCTATACCTAAAACCGGATCAAATTCTTTAGTTGCTTTCTCATAAGACACAAGTTGCGACATTATTTTCCCTCCAAAACAGGGGCATTTTTCAAAATATTTCCACCCCAATTTTCATTCAATAGTTCCTCAAGTCTACTGGCAACTTTATACATACGTGCATCTTCATGAGCAGGTGCTAATATTTGCAAACCAACAGGCAATCCTTCACTCAAACCAGATGGAATTGAAATACCTGGCACACCAGCAAGATTTGCAGGAATAGTAGCTATATCATTCAAATACATTGCCAAAGGATCATTCATCTTATCACCAAATTTAAATGCTACTGCAGGTGAAGTCGGAGATAACAAAACATCCACTTTTTCAAATGCATTATTAAAATCACGTTGTATAAGTGTTCTAACTCTCTGTGCACTAACATAGTAATCATCCACATGACCAGAAGATAAAGCGTAAGTACCAAGTATAATTCTACGTTTAACTTCGTCACCAAAACATGCTCCACGAGTTGTAGCCATCATCGTTTCAACTGTAATAGGACCCTCTTTAGGTAAGACTCTTGCGCCATAACGCACACCATCAAAACGAGCTAAATTAGATGAGACTTCAGCTGGCATTATCAAATAGTATGCTGACAGTGCATATTTAAATGAAGGACAAGAAACTTCAGTAATATTAGCACCATGTTCTTTAAGGAGTTGCAAAACATTATCAAAAGATTCTTGTACACCTTTTTCATAGCCCTCGCCAGTCAATTCTTTTACAACACCAATTCTGACTTTTGACAAATCAAAATTATTATCTTCAAGAACCTTTACTACATCATATGCGTCTTCATTAAGCGAAGTAGAATCTAATTCATCATATCCACCAATAATCGACTGTAAAACAGCGGCATCAGAAACTGTTCGCGCAACAGGTCCTATCTGATCAAGAGACGAAGCCATAGCTACTAATCCGTATCTAGACACTCTACCGTAAGTAGGTTTAGCACCGACTGTTCCAGTAACAGCTCCAGGTTGACGAATCGAACCGCCAGTATCTGAACCTAGAGCAAGAGGAACCATATACGAAGCAACAGCTGCAGCGGAACCTCCTCCGCTACCACCAGGAATGCGCTCTAAATCCCAAGGATTAGATGTGCGTTTAAAAGCTGAATGCTCAGTAGAAGAGCCCATTGCGAACTCATCCATATTCGTTTTGCCAATTATCGGCATCATTTCAGCTTTAATCTTTTTTATAACAGTTGCGTCATAAGGAGAAACCCAATTTTCCAACATTTTGGAACCGCAAGTTGTTTTCATTCCTGTAACGCATATATTGTCTTTAATAGCAATTGGGATACCTGCAAGTTTAGGCAATTTTTCACCTTTTGCGCGTTTTTCATCAACTGCTTTTGCTGTCTTTAAAGCACCTTCACTGTCTACATATAAAAATGCATTTACTTTATCATCTATTTCTTTAATTCTATTTAAACATTCTTGTGTTAATTCAACTGCAGTGAGCTGTCCACTTTCAAGTTTCTCTGCCATTTGTTGAGCAGAAAGTTTCAAAATATTATTCATGCATCTTCTCCAAGTATTTGAGGCACTAGAAAACGATTATCTTCACATTCTGGTGCGCCAGCCAATACACTTTCTCTATCAATACATTCTTTCACTTCATCCTCACGCATAACGTTAGATAAAGGAATAGGGTGAGATGTTGCTGGGACATCAGATGTAGCCACTTGTGAAACTTTTTCCACAGCATTAGCAATAACATCAAATTCACCGGTCATACGTTCAATTTCTTCGTCTGTTAAAGCCAGACGAGCAAGCCCTGCTATACGAGCTACTTCTTCTTTAGGAATAACATGCATGAAACGACTATATCCTTTTTTGCATAAATTTTAACATTACATTGCAATCATACAACATGTAAATATATGATTACAAAACTTATATATAACAGTGTATCAAACTTTAAACTTAATATAATAAAAATCATTTTATATAAAACATTCAAATAAAAAATAATAGAAAAATAATTCATAATAACTAATAATCATAAAAGCTAAAGAATAGATATTCGCATATAAATATAAAAATACAATATTTGCTTTTTCACAGTATCAAGGTATATAATCTTCACTAGAAGATGCAGAAATAAAAAGAGTGAAGCTCATCATATTATTGATATGTATTTTCTCTCCCTTATTTTTCTCCTTTTCTTTCTTGTTTTTTTGTTGTTTTTTTTGCCTCCGAAAAGTAGGCAAAGTAATTTAAACTAAAGTTTTACTGCAAGCATATCAATATAAAATAATTATTTTTAGCAAACATAACATATGCTTATAGTTCATATAAAAACACACAAAAATAAAATACTATTCACTAATAGAAAACAAAACATATATCACATATTTCAAATATAAAAATACAACAAAAATTCTGACAAAATAATAAAAATTAGATATTATGATAAATATGATGGCAAAGACGAAAAGTGTAAAAAATTCAATATCCAAAACTAATATATTAAAAATATTCAAAACGCTAACTATAATTTTCGCGATAATACAGTCCATCACAATAAGTGGCGTAATGCTTTTCGACTATTTCAGAAAAAGATATATAAGAATAAAAAATTTCACTTTTCCATCTCTCCCACCTAAAACAATACAAATAAAAGACTCAAAAATAAAAACATACACTGAAGGAAAATCCTTATATAAAGATATGCTCAAAGATATCAATTCAGCAAAAAAATATATATTATTTGAAACTTATATTTGGAAAGATGACATAGTAGGCAGAAATTTTAAAAAAGAACTCATAAAAGCAGCTAGACGCGGAATAAAAGTTTTCATCGTATTTGACAGCTTTGGGAATCTAGTTATACCTCGAATATTTAAAAGATTTCCAAAAATACCAAATTTATACGTTATAGAATTCCCAATCATGCGCCACGGCTTATTAACACTAAACCTAAGACAAACAGGCAGAGATCATCGTAAAATATTGGTTGTAGACGGCAAAAAAGGATACGTTGGAGGATACAATATCGGGTCACTTTATAAAGACAAATGGCGCGACACTCACATGCGCATTATAGGCTCTACAGTTTGGGAAATAGAAAATGCTTTTGTTGTCTTTTGGAATAATGTAAAGAAAAAACATTTACCTCACATATATCAACCCGGAACAAAAAGTTGGGACTCAAATGTTCGCGCCGCAGTCAATAATCCTAGCAGACTACTATATCCTGTACGCGGATTATATATAGATTCAATAGATAGAGCTAGAAAAAATATCTGGATAACTCAAGCTTATTTCATTCCTGACAAAGAAATTTTAGAAGCATTAATAAAAGCCGCAAGAAGAGGCGTTGATGTAAAAATATTAATACCTGAAAAATCAAATCATATAATAGCAGACTGGGTAGCTAGCGCGTATTTCGATAAATTATTAGACGCTGGAGTAGAAATATGGTTATACAAAAACGCAATGATACACGCTAAAACTTGCACCGTAGACGGAAGATGGTCAACTATAGGCACAGCAAATATCGATCGTTTATCTATGACTGGAAATTTTGAAATAAATATACAAATATGGTCAAAACGATTAGCAGAACGTATGGAAGATATCTTCAGAAACGATCTGTCAAACTCTGTACAACTACCTTTCAGTAAATGGCAAGAACGCAGTATTATGCAACGTGTTATAGAAAAAATATTGCGCCCACTAAGCCCTATACTATAAACATTTATTTTCTTTTCAGCTAACTAATAAAAAACAACAATTCATAATTAAAACTTTAAATTGAGTCACAAATCTTTTATTGTTTACGTCTCGCAGACACTTGCTGAATTGCTTGTTCGTCCATAGTAAGCAAACGTTCTAAAAATTGTTCATCATATACAGGAACATTTAATTTTTGCGCAGTGCTAAGTTTAGAACCAGCTTTTTCGCCAGCTATAACAAAAGAAGTATTTTTAGACACAGAGCTCGCAGACTTTGCTCCCATAGAAATCAATTGTTCTTTTAAATCATCTCTGTTATATTTTTGTAATTTCCCTGTCAAAACTATGTTAAAACCTGTTAAATGTTTAACTACATTTTCTTTATGTAAAGACTTATTTTCAAATAAAACACCATTTTTCGTCCAAGTGTCAATTATATTATTGTGCCAAACACTATCTTCACCTTCAAACCAATTTTTTATAGATTTAGCAATAACTTTTCCAACATTGTCTATATCTGAAAGCTCTTGTTCGCTCGCATTTTTTATCGCATCCAAAGAGTCAAAATGATTAGTCAACTCTCTAGCTACTTTAGCTCCGACATGTCTTATAGATAATGCTACAAGTAAACGCCATAATGGCCTACTTTTTGCTTCTTCAAGTTTCGACAACAATAATTCTAAATTTTTCCCAGGAACGCTAGGCGCTGTTTTCGTAGGTTTACTCCAAAAATATGGTGTTGCCTCCCAAATATTTTCATTTGTAATTTTATCTTTACTCTTACGCCAAATATAAACTTTCTCTAGCATTTTAGCGTTCAAATTAAAAATATTAGCTTCAGTAGTTAACACAGGACTTTGCTTTGGAATATCCGTATCTTTACATGAATGCACATTATTTTTAGATATTTTACTTCCATCAAATAATACAATTGTCGTTCCATTACAATAATCTTCCACAACTTGATTACGCATTTTATCAGGTTGCGTTAAAGCCAAAGCTGTTTCTGTTCCTAATCCATCGATATCAAGTGCTTTACGCGAAGCAATATATAATAATCTTTCACTCAATTGATCAGCGCAAAATTGGCTGTTAGGACAACGCAAATCAACATCAGTTTCTTTTGAAGGCGCAAGAGTAGCTCCACATGAAGGACAATTTTCAGGCATAATAAATTGTCTTTCAGTTCCATTTCTTTTACTTTCTACAGCATGCAAAACTTCAGGAATAATATCACCAGCTTTGCGTATACGCACAATATCGCCAATAAGTATACCTTTGCGTTTTACTTCATCCATGTTATGTAGTGTAGCTCTTTCTATTTCTGAACCATCTACAGTTACTTTTTCCATAATCGCAAAAGGAGTAACTCTTCCCGTTCTACCAACTTGAACTTGTATATCTAACAGTTTAGTTTCAGCTTCAACTGGAGGAAATTTATATGCTACAGCCCATCTTGGTGATTTTATTGTATAACCGAGTGCCCGTTGTTTTTCGAGATTGTTGATTTTAAAAACAATACCATCTATTCCATGCACAAGTTCAAAACGCTTTTTTTCATATTTTTTAATGTATTTTTGTCTTTCTATTTTTCCTTTGAGTACTTCAGTATTAGGAGATATTTCGAGTCCCCAATTATGCAAAAGTGCGAAATATTCACTTAATGTTTTTACATTATTTTCTTTTATATTATTTTTTTCACTCCACTTAACTATTCCCACACCATGAGCTATGAATGATAGAGGTCGTAACGCTGTTATCGAAGCCTTTTTCTGACGCAAAGAGCCAGCAGCACCATTTCTTGCATTAGAAAAAGTTTTATTAGGATATACATCATATGTTTTCAAAATATTTTTATTATCAACATTTTGTTGTCTTTTTTCTTCTATTAATTTATTTATTTTTTCAATCTTATCTTTATTATCTTTATATTTATTTTTTTCTTTTCTTAAATTTTTTATTTCTATACGAATATTCTCAATATAATTTTGCAATTGTTTACGCTGATCATTTTTATCTTCAATAAGGCTATTATATTCTTCAAAATCTTTAGTTTTAAAATATACTTCTCCTCGTATTTCTATATATTCAGGAATATTTTCTCCATGTAATTTATGAGGTATATCTTTTATAGTTAAAACATTTTTGGTAACTTCTTCACCGACAGTCCCATCACCTCTGGTCAAAGCGCGAACAAGCTTACCATTTTTGTAAATCAGATTTAGAGCTAAACCATCAATTTTCACTTCAGCAGTTACTTCTAAAGTCTCATTTTCCAGAACTCTATTAGCCCAAACATCAACTTCGTCGTAAGAAAAAACATCTTCAAGACTATACATTTTACTAGGATGCGCAAAAGAAGGAAAAATAGAATTTGAAATTTTTGTACCCACATGTTTTGTAGGAGAATCATTTTGTACTAGTTCAGGATATTTCTTTTCAAGTTCTTTAAGTTTTTTAACTTTTGCATCATATTCTTCATCAGACAAGTAACTTTCATTATCGTCACTATAATATCTTTCCGAAGCTAAATTTAATTCTTTAACTAATTGCAGTATTAGTTTTTTAGACTCTTGATAATCTTTTTGTTCATACAATTCACTCACAAATAGTATTTTACATAGTATTAAAATTTTTTATAAATCATTATTTAAAAAAATTAATATTTTATCCACATTTTATAATGTTCAATCACGTAACATATTCTCAGAATTTTATCATTACTGTATGGATAACATAATTTTTATCAAAATCTTTTTGAATGCTGAATATTTTTTGCATATTAGAAAAGGAAAATATCACGGAATATATATACCTGTCATTAATGTTGAAAATATTCATAACATTACTGAAGTAGAACATGAAAAAATTTTTGAATGCATATTGTTTACTAGAGAAATTATAAATAAAAGCATAAAAGAAATAGTATGCTATTCAAATAAAAAATTTTATAAAATAAAATTCGACTCGGGCCTGGACAATATTATTACAACTAAAAAATTACCAAGATTTTTCCGAAAAATAAATTCAATATTTTTTACAGTTGTCGCTCGATATGACATTTTATTGAATAGCAAAACAGATGATCTTGATATTAAGAAAAATTATAACAAAGATAAATATGCTTTTTTACACAGGTTTCTTATGCCTATATCTGCGATTATATCAACATTTATGTTTATAATATTTTTTCCAAATAGTCTTTTCAGAATATTTTTCACTATACCATTATTTGTTACAAGTATAATCAGCTTAAAATTTTCAAAATCAAAATCTATATCTATGCTACAACTGTACTTATCTTTCTTATATAGAATAGAAAATAATTTACAAACAACTATAGAAAACAGTAATGTACAAAAAGAAAATTTTTACAGCATATATTTACCAAAAAAATTTATAAATTCTTTTCTATCGAAAATACAACGTTTTTATTTACAAGAAAAAATATATTTGCAAGGAAAATACGCTTACGAATATTCATTGTATATAACTATGCAATTATTCGTTTTTCATAATTTAAACTATTTTATTGACAAAGATAATGCCATTTCTTATATGCAAAATAAGAATGATAAAAATATGCATAATGAAATAATGTTGAAAATACTCTCTAAAAATAGTCAAAATTTTTGTGCGACTAAGATAATAAAATGTGACCAAAAAATAAAAGATTTTAATTTCTACATGCCAAATGCATTATTCAAACTAGGAATTAAAAATAGCACTCCTAATCGATTACCAATTGTCGCCAAATTTCAAGACAACATTACTTTTTCTTTAGAAGATATAAGAAATAATTGGGATAAAAACATATTTGACTTGTCAGCTCCTTGCGCTATATCTAAAGAAAGTATTTATCACCTAAATTTTAATAATACAAGTCCACATGCGTTAATAAGTGGTTCTACAGGTAGCGGTAAAAGCGAAGCACTAGTGACTATAATCCTATCATTATGCATAAAATATTCACCGAAATTTTTAAAATTTATATTAGTGGATTATAAAGGAGGAAGCACTTTTAAAGCTCTAGAAAATTTGCCACATGTTGAAAATGTTTATACAGATATAAATCAGAATTCAACAATGCGCGCAATAGAGTTTATAAAAATTGAAATACAAAAAAGATCAGCTGAACTAGCAAGATATAGAGTAAAAAATATTGATGAATACAATAATTTTAGAACTAATGAAAATAATAAATTACCAAAATTATTGATAATAATAGATGAATTTTTATCCCTTTCATCACAAAATTGTCAAATCATAAATTCACTAATAGATGTTACTACTAAAGGCAGAGCTTTAGGAATATACATGTTATTAGCAACACAAAATACTTCTTCAAATATACCTAAGGAAATCAAAACTAATATCAGTACACAAATTTATATGGATAAGAATGAATACGATCTACATTTTGTAAATAAACCTAATTATCCCAAAATTGCTGGTAGAGCTAATATAGACGGACAAGAAATACAATTTTTATGGATAGGACACTATCATGACAGCCTTTTTAAAACCATAATTTATAACGTAAATGACACATACAAAGAATATAATAATAAAAATACAGTTAAAATAGTTCCTCCAAGTTTGCCTAAAAAATTATATTTTGCAAATAATATAATTTATAGCAATGAAAACAAAAAAATCTGGAATAAAGAAACTTTATTTAACAAAAAATGTAATGAAATAATAATAGGAATTGCAGACTTGAAATATGATAAAAAGCAAATTCCTTTCACTCTAAAAGCAAATTCGCATAATTTCTCTATACCTAATTATTGTATAACGAAATATATCGCTAATATTATTTTCCAAAGTGCACTTTATTCTACAACATATGTATTTACACAGTGTAAAGAAAAATATGAATTTATATTAGGAGTAAGTTTTTTAACAAATATTGTGTACATAGACTTATCAGAAATAGCATTTTGCTACAGTGTTTTAGAAAAAATTACAAATACACACACAATAAACTTTCCCAACATAATATTTGATTGCTGGGAAGACTTACAAGAAAATATTCAAATACAAAAATTAGATTATAAAAATAAAATCATAAAAACGTGTCTTGATTTCTCTAAAAAATATGAAAGAAAAATTATTATATTCTCAAAATCACCAATTTCAGGATTCAATAAATACTATTTTTTTGAAACAAACAATTGGCAAGATAGTAGCAAATGGCAACAATATATAGTTCCTATGAATACACAAATTAATGCAACAAATGATATAAAAAATACTGAAATTATTAAAGGAAGAATTACTACAGATTATAATAATCATAAAATACAAATACAGCTTATTGAAAATAAATATTTTCATAAAAATAAACTAACAATTTTAAAGAAAAAATACTTATCAGAAAAAGATTATGCTTTCAAAACACCACAATTATTTATTTATAACAAGCAACAAACTTTACTGGAAAGCAAAAATAATAATAAATGTAATATATTATTTGGAATAGAAAAATTATCTTTAAAACATATATATCTTCCAGAAAATAAAACATATACTATATTTCATTCAAACAAAAGTGAAAAAGAAAAAATATTAAAAATATTTTTCAATTTAACAAACAAGAATAGTTTAAAAGAATTTTACGAAAATCATATTTTAACTACACAAGTAAATGAATTATCTTTAAAAAATATTTTTATAGAAAACAACAACAATATTTATTGTATAACCGATACAACAGAAAACATTTTAGATAATTACATTGATGCTTACAATAAAAAAGCTCTTCATAATACTGCACAAAATATCCATATAAAAAATGTTATAGATTCTTTTAAAGATGAAGATAAAAATACTGATATATTACCAACAAATAAAATAACAAAAATAATTTTCGTAGACAAAACTAATTATAAATCTATCAAAAATTATACAGAAAAAATGCAAACAAATATTTTTAGCAATAATGAAATTAAACTTTTTTTCCATCCAGATGCTCAAGAAATGCAAATTTTATATCCACAATTTTCCGAAAGTAAGATTGGAAAAAATATTATTTACGACAAAGAAAATGATCCTGAAATTTTAGTAATATACAATAATAAATACTCATGGATAAAACTCGTAGAATATTCAGACTAGTTTCATCAAATTTTCATTATCAATTCAAATATGCAAATATTATTTCATTAAAATTTTATCTATTTTTTTCTTAAAAATAGGATATAATGACTCAGTAAAAGTGCGGTTCAAATGGTTTCTATCGAAATAAACTGGCACTTGCCCAACTGATACTTTACATACTTTTTTATCACACATATAATCAGTGAAATCTATAACATGTATTCTTGGATCATTCAACTTTTTAGTTGCATGTATAATTGGATCATCGTCTATTACATCAGAACGATTCACAGCACATTTCATAGGATCATCACTATTTTGAGTCAAACAAATCTGTGGATTATTTATTTTAGCAACATTTGGAACATCTGCAATATTTATCAATACAGCACCATTATTCACCCATTGTTTCCAATATATTGGCAAGTCTTCAACATACTCATCGTGAATACTTTTATTATTTTTTGTTACAATAGGCTCACTCCTGGAGTAACTTGAATAGAAAATAATATCAGGCTTTTCTTTCATTATATAATCGTGTATCTTAAGCGTATTATTTGCGCAATCTTTTACCCAAATCTCATTCAAATTGGAAAATTTTACTTTAGCAATCGGGCATCCTCCTTGCATAACAGCTTCAACGTCCCAATTGTTATTTTTAGCATATGTATAAATCAATCTTTGCCATTGTTCAACATGCGAATCTCCAATTATAAAAACTTTTTTACCACTATTCTTTTTAGAATAATTACAATGAGAATATACACTCGCAAAATTTAATTTTCCACTCCCAGGCTTACAATCATCAGGTAAAGCATAATACGCATTCATTTTCTCAATCATCGATGAAGAAATTGGTGCAGCATTTTGATTAGTACACTTAGGATTATCAACGCTCAAAGCACCAAAACATTTATCTTTAGTAAATAAATTAACTTGTTTTTCTTTTTCTTCCTGCACATACTTACTATTTTTATAAACAGTAAAACCTGATACAGCAATTAATCCCATTACGCAAGCCATTGATACGAAACTTGTAAAAGATGAACGAGACAAAAATTTTGAACGAATTCCCTTATCTTCAACGAAAAATTTAGATAAACAAGATAAAAAGTAAGTAATAAATATTAAAATTATTTTATGTTTGTAAGTTACATCAAATAAATAAAAACTAAATATTATCAAAGGCCAATGCCACAAATATAACGAATAAGAAATATCACCAGTAAGCCTTACAATTGGCAAATCAGTCAAATTATGAATAAAACGAACAGGTTTAGCAACGCCAGAAATAATTACAATCGCTGTTCCAAGAACTGGAAACAAAGCAAGAAATCCCGGGAAAATACTATCCGGTTTAAGCAATATTGCGCTAATACCTATCAGAATCCAACCAGTTAATGCTACAGGTAAACTATTAACAAATTTAATTTTCGCAATAGAACTTGCTGTAACAGCTACAAGTGCGCCAATAGTAAATTCCCAGAAACGCACTGGTGTAAAGAAATAGCTCTGAGCGAGGTTAGTATATGTAAGATATACGCAATAGGCAAAAGACCCTAAACCGAATAACCCTACGCAAGTTGGGAAAAGAGCTTTGCTATTGAATTTTTTAGCTAAATAATAGAACAGCATGAGCAAAAGTGGCCATAACAAGTAAAATTGTTCTTCCACTGACAAAGACCAATAATGCTGAGCAACAGTTGCGCTTTGATTTGAAGCATGATAGTCAACAGACATGCTATATAAGTAAAGATTTTGCACATAAAAAGCTGAAAAAACAAGCTCTTTAACATTCCTCGCCCACTGATCAAAAGGCATTATTAGCCATACAAAAAACATGGAGAATAAAATAACTAAGAAAGCAACAGGTAGCAAACGCCGTACACGTTTAGCATAAAATTTTACTAAATAGACTCTGCCATTATTTCTATTTAATTCTCTAAACAAGTGAGATGTGATAAGGAAACCCGATATGACAAAGAAAACATCTACACCAACATATCCGCCAGTCAAACGCTTGGGCCACATGTGATTTAAAATAACCAACCCTACTGCAAGTGCACGTAAAGCCTGAATATCCCCACGTAAAACACGTCCAGAAGCATTGACTTTATCTATTTTAAAAATCCCCATCAATTTTTTATAAAAAGTCATGAAACTATGCCATTCTAGTTATAATAATAAAAAACTATTCATTACGCCATACAAATAGAACATGTTACCATATTTTTACTTTATATAGAAATATATTATAATGTTTTATTCTATTATTAACAATATTTACAGATTATCCACAAAGTACAATTTTCGTTTTTTGTATTTCCATAACTATTTATAATATAATTAACAGTCGCAATTATTATTCGCAATGCCTTGTTAGCTCAGCGGATAGAGCGTTCGCCTCCGGAGCGAAAGGTCGCAGGTTCAAATCCTGTACAGGGCACTTTATATCTTATAATATTTTAGATTTATTTTTAGTTATTTTTAAAACTCAAATTTCGTAAGCTATTTTCAACCATTTTTAAATTATTTGTCTGCCAAAAATCTGGCAAACAGTCACGTAATATACTTCCATATTTTGAATTTATTATACGAGAATCCAAAATAGCTACAACTCCTTTATCTTCAGTCGTTCTTATCAAACGTCCTGCACCTTGAGCAAGTAATAAACTCGCTTGTGGCAAAGCGACACTCATAAAAGGATTCTCATTATTTTTTGAAGCAATATCACAATATGCTTCATAAAAAGGATCATTTGGACGCGCAAAAGGTATTCTATCTATCACGAGCAACCTCAAGGATTGCCCAGCCACATCAACACCTTGCCATAAAGACAATGTGCCGAAAAGACAAGAATTAATATTTTCTTTAAAATTATTAATCAAATTAGGCAAATGACCTTCACCTTGCAAAAATATTTCCAAATCAGTATTATCGCGAATATATTCACATGCTAATTGCGCATTTTTTGTCGAAGAAAACAAGCATAGCGCACCGCCACTGCTAGATTCCAATAATTCTTTTAACCGTAATAAAGATTGAGTGCTGATATTACCGTTTCCAGCTGGTGAAGGCAAATCTGCGCACATATACAATATTCCTTGCTTTCTATAGTCAAATGGCGAATTTACATGTGCAACATCACAATAATTATTTAGACCTAAAGTGTTTACAATTTTTTTAAAAGATTTTCTAAAAGTCAAAGTAGCTGAAGTAAAAATAGAAGTTTTATCTTTTAACAATATTTCATATATTTTTTTCGACACGTTAAGCGGAGCCATATTTATATTTATATTCTTATCTGAATTATCATCACTTTTAGTCGCCCATATAACACTATATTCATTGAATCCTAATAAATTTTCCAAAGCAACATTAATATCTTGTAAAAAAAGTTTAACAGTATTTATTTTTTCAACCATTTTTATATTTTTATTGTTATCTTTTTCTACAGCATAAACTTTATTTGAAATATTTGACAAACACCTTTTTATTTTCTCTAAAACTTGATAAATCTCATCTGATAGTCCTCTTTTCATCCACCCTTGTTGAATTGTTGGTAATAATTCATTAAAATTTTCTATTTCATTTTCTAATTTTTCATCAACTATAGAAATAGCTAATAATTTTTGTAACAAATTTTTAAATTTACCAGCATTTATTGTAACTGTTGCTTGCGAAATAACTCTTTTTTCAAGTTCATGAGCTTCATCTACCACTAAAATATCGTAGTCTGGCAATATTTGTGTTTTTCCAACAGTTTCTATACCTAAAATTGAATGATTAGTTATAATTACATCTGCTTCATCAGCTTTTTCTCTAGCTGTTTTAGGGAAACACTTGCTATAAAATGGGCATTTTTCTGATAAACATTGCGTTGGATTTATACTCACCATATCCCACGCTTTTGATGAAATAGGAATTTTCAATTCATCTTTATCTCCCGTTTTAGTTTTTTTCGCCCATTGCCTAATCTGTACGATTTCTTCACCTAATTGTGAATTTTTCATATTTTTATTGCTATGAGTATTATTTTCTGAATTTTCAACATTTTTTTGATCAACAAAATTTTCTTTTTCGTCATTATCGTTATTTATTTTTTCAAAAATATTTATTTTAAATAATTCTTCTTGATCGTATAGCATAGAAGTATCATCTATAAAACCACCATTTAATTTATGAATACATAAATAGTTAGACCATCCTTTTAAAATTTCTACTTTTAATGCACTATTTTTATTAGCTTCATAAACTTTATGCACTATAGGAATATCTTTATTATAAATTTGATTTTGCAAAGCTAACGTTGCTGTAGAAATAACTATTTTTTTATTTTTATAACCAACGTTATATATTGGTACTAAGTATGCAAGTGATTTGCCTGTGCCAGTCCCTGCTTCTACTAATAAAGGTTTTTGTGTTCGTAAAGATTTATTTACAAGTAGCAACATTTCTTTCTGGCCTTCGCGAGCATATCCATTTATGGTTTCAAGACATTTTTCTAGCATTTCTTGCACATATTTATCATCAGAAAAAATAAATTTTTCATGATTAAAACTTAAGTTTTGTATTTTATCAACCATAAGATAATTGCTTTCCAGGCATTAATTTTTATGTAGAATTGCATAATATTTTTGAAAATTTTATATCATTTATTAATCTATCACATTTATTTCCTTTCATATTGTGTTATTTTCCATAATTGGTAGAATTACATACGTGAATGACCATTATTTTTCAAACCAACCTAAAGTATCTTCAGATAGAAAGATAATCGAAGTACAGTTAGTGGGAAACACATATTCTTTGCTAACAGACAACGGTGTTTTTTCTACTTCTAAAATAGATTTAGGAACTAGTGTTCTTTTATCCAAAGCACCTTTACCACCCGAAAATGGACTATTTTTAGATGCTGGTTGCGGTTGGGGGCCAATTGCTTTATCTCTTGCATTGCATAGTCCGAATGCGAAAGTATTTGCAGTTGACATAAATGAACGTAGCGTAAATCTTACTAAAGATAACGCACAACGTTTAAAAATAACTAATATAGATACTTTTTGCGCCGATGAAGCTTTAGAAATATTTAGAACTAAAAATATTAAATTTGATTTAATATGGTCAAATCCTCCGATTAGAATTGGTAAAAATCTTTTTCAAAATTTTTTGATTACTTATCTTAGCTTATTGAGCAATACTGGTGTTGCGTATCTTGTTATACAAAAGAATTTAGGTGCAGATTCGTGTATAAAATGGCTAAATTCTGAAGGATATTTGGCTCAAAAATTTGCTTCTCAAAAAGGTTATAGAATTGTAGAGGTTAAAAAGAAAAATTAATAAAAATAATTTTTATTTTTTAATTTCATATTTGAATATTTTTTTCATATAAGCTCACTGTTTCATCTACAATTTCATCATATGAAATTTCGCATGTATTAAACCAATGTACTCTTTTATCTTTTCTGAACCATTTTATTTGTCGCCTAGATAGTTGCCTTGTAGCTATAAAAGTTTGTTCTATAGCTTGTTGCAAAGTTAATTCACCGTCAATATAAGCGATAGTTTGCGCATAACCTGTAGCTTTTGACGCAGTTTTAGCTTCTCTCAACCCCATTTTTATAAGACCTAATGTTTCTTCCACTAAACCATTTTCAAACATTTGTTTTGATCTTAAATATAATTTTTCATCTAAGATTTCATTAGGCACTTTTATACCTATCTGTAATGCTGGTATTTCGTATTCATATTGTGGCATAGTAGCACTGTATGGTTTTCCTGATATTTCTATCACTTCGAGTGCTCTTACTAGTCTCCTTGTATTTTCTTTATTTATTTTTTCTGCAGCAAGCGAATCTTTTTCTTTTAGCAAATTATACAAAAAATCATTTCCTATGCTATTCGCCAATTGCTCATATTTTTGTCTAATATTATTATCTGTAGGTGGAAAATTTAGTTTATCTATTACTGATCTTATATATAGTCCAGATCCTCCAACTAGAATAGGTAAATTTTTTCGTGCATATATTTCTTTTATTATCTTTCTTGCGCGTATTCTATATTCTGCTACGCTAGCTTCTTGCATTATTTCTAAACAATCAATCATATGGTGAGGAATATTTTGCATTTCTTCTGCAGAAATTTTTGCTGTACCTATATCCATTTTTTTGTATAGTTGCATAGCATCAGCACCTATTATTTCGCTACTAGTGAAATTTCGTGTTTTAATTTTTTTAGGTAAAACATTAGCCATTCGTGTACTTATGGCTGTTTTTCCGCTTCCTGTTGCCCCTACAATTACAAGTATCATAATATTTTTTCTGCTACTTTCTGCTTAAATGCTTTATCATTGATTATATGGAAGAAGGGCAATCAAGTAAACGTGTATATGCTATGTCTTTGCAAAGGCTACAAGACAGCATGGAAAGATTACATTATTCTTATTTTACTAGCAAAAATGGTAGCTTATGCACTATATGGCATCCTTTTATAATTTATTTATACCCGCCTGAGGATAATTATCCTCTACAGGTTAGAAGCACTTGGTATAAGGCTGGCTGTGTTTCGCATGCCAAAGATTTTAAACACATTTCGCAAATAATAAACATTAATAGTATTGAAGCTAAAACTTTTGTAACTACTGATGATAATGGAATAAGTAATTTTAAAGCAGAAGTAGTTTTAAACACAATTGCTGGCGTATCCGATTTACAATTAGACAATTTCATTAAAAATGCTATAAATAGCATATTGAATATATTTACCATAGTCGAAAATCACTTTTCCGATCCTATGTATTCAGAAAGTGGAGATACTGATAATGAATATTAATAAGAATCTCGATAATGCAAATAATTCTTCTGATGATAAGGAAAATGAAAATGGTTTGGAAAATGATTTTCCTTGTAAAGATAAAAAATTGAATGAAAAAGAAATGAAAATGCCTTCCGAAAATAATGAAAAAGATAATTTTTTCTCAAATGACTTTCAAATAGATAATGCAAGTAATTATACGTCAAGTGTTGAAATAGATTATACAGTACCTGCAGAATTCGATCATTGTGACGTATTTAATTTTTATGATTATCAAACAGAAGAACTATCCAATGATAGTAGTACCATAGATGACATATTTTATACAGAAGAAATAGAATTATCAGATATCGATACTGACACGCAAAGTGAAATATATAAAAATGAACAAATAAATACAAATGATAAATTTTATGATTTAGATGATACAAATGAAATAAATGAAAAAGATAAAAAATTAATAAATGATTTAGATTTCACCCCTCAAGATGTTACATATACTCGTGAATTTCCTGCTGAAGATAACAAAATAAAAAATTTACATAAACAAGAAAAAAATTTAGATGACAGAATGGTCAAATTTGATAATTTTTATTTTTATCATTCAAAAGATAATATTTTTACTATACCAACTAAAGAATTTGAAAATTTCATAAATCAACAAATAGAAGACATTGATATGCCACTTGAAATTGATTATTGGCATATTGCTAATATTATAGCTTTGCTACATGGTAAACAATCAACATGCATAGATAAACTTATGGAATGTGTTATCAATAACAGTTGCATCAGTTATATTTTTGAGGATACTAGCAATAATGTTTTTCCTATGATATTTAATTTCAAAATTTACGACATTCCTGAAGAAAGTAAATATCTTTACGTATATAGTTATAAAAATACAACTACAGACACTCCTGTAGATCATGATCAAATATTAGATTTAACAAATTCATGGAACACACGTTTCTTTACACCATCAGTTTATTGTAAATCTATAAGCAAATTCAACTATAGTATAGAATCTAAATACTATATAGATTTGACAAAAGGATGCACAATCTCACAATTGTTCACTTGGATAGAATCTGCTATAAATACGTCTATAGATGCTCAAAAAGAAATAAATAGTTCATACATGGAATTTTAGTTTCGCATGATTATTTAATAAGCAGAAAACTATTTATTTGCACAATTAACGCAGTAAACTGTCTAATTAAATTTACACTCTACCAACGCGTATAGTAGGTATACCCAAAGAGACAATATTACTTTTTGATTCCTTTTCAAGGTTTTGTGATTTTTCCCAAACATCACCTGCACGTGTTTTTCTCACATCAAATAAACCATTATTTATAGCCGAATCTGCAATTAAATAATGCGGAGCCGCTTGAGTAACTTTTACTTTTACCATATCTCCGGGACGTGGCACGTTTTCAATATTTTCAGGCAAAGTAAAATGCACTAGACGATTATCAGCAGCGCGACCTGATAGACGATGACGCTTCTCATCTTTTCTACCTTCTCCTTCTGCAATCAAAACTTCTACTTCTTTGCCGACTAATTTCAAATTTTCTTCATAAGATATTTCTTTTTGACGTTTGAGCAATCTATTATATCTTTCAGAAATAATATCTGGATCAACTTGATTTTCCATATCAGCAGCTGGAGTACCAGGTCGTGGAGAATAAATAAATGTATATGCAGAAGCAAATCTAGCTTCTTCAATCAAATCCATCGTCTGCTGAAAATCACTATCTGTTTCACCAGGAAAACCAACAATAATATCCGTAGTAATATTAGCTTCAGGTATGCGATCCCTAACTTTTGCTAAGATATTCAAAAATTTATCTCTACGATAAGACCTACGCATAGCTTTCAACACATTATTAGAGCCTGATTGTAATGGCATATGTAAATTAGGCATAACTGTAGGAGTCGTAGCCATCGCATCTATAACATCATCAGAAAAAGCAGCAGGATGCGGAGACGTGAAACGCAAACGTTCTAATCCTTCAATTCTACCAACGCTTGAAAGTAACTTTGCAA
Source organism: uncultured Actinomyces sp. (assembly GCA_946998115.1). Classification (GTDB taxonomy): domain Bacteria; phylum Actinomycetota; class Actinomycetes; order Actinomycetales; family Actinomycetaceae; genus ZJ293. The sequence continues at coordinate 65,802 of CAMPYB010000001.1, forward strand.
AAGCACCTCTCTGACCAAAACTTACACCATAAGAATTCACGTTTTGGCCTAAAAGTGTAACTTCAATAGCACCTTGAGAAAGAACAGCCTCGACTTCAGCCATGATATCACCTGGTCGTCTATCCCTTTCTTTGCCTCTTAAATGAGGAACTATGCAAAAAGTGCAAGTATTATTACATCCAACAGATATAGACACCCAAGCTGCATATACAGATTCTCTTTTTGTAGGCAATGTAGAAGGAAAAACTTTCAAAGACTCTTCTATTTCAACAGCTGCTTGATTATTGTGTTCAGCGCGTTTTAATAATGCAGGTAAAACATCAATATTATGAGTCCCAAAAACAGCATCAACACACGGAGCTCTATCTATTATTCCTTGCCTCATCTGTTGAGCCAAACAACCGCCTACAGCTATTTGCATGCCTGGTCGGTTTTGTTTTACAGAAGCAAGCTGACCAAGATGTCCAAAAAGTTTATTAGCAGCATTTTCCCTCACTGAGCAGGTATTCAAAACTACAACATCAGCTCCTCTATCACCTGCAACAGTCGCCCTTTTTAATGCTTCAGGAACTTTATCAACACTTACTAAACCTGACTGTTCTAACAAACCAGCTATACGCTCTGAATCATGAACATTCATCTTGCAACCCAAAGTCACAATATTATATGTACGTGGTATATTTTGAACAGTCATAACTAAATCCCTTCAATAGGCTTACTTACTGACTTGATAATATACTTAATGTTTTATCTATACAAAATTCAACGGTTTTCAACCTAATTTCTTCTCTTTTCCCCGTCGCTTTAAGCAAAAAAGATGTTTCTTTATTCAAATATCTTAATCCGACATACACTGTTCCGGCATCTTTGCCTTCGTAACTTCCAGGACCAGCAACACCAGTAGTTGAAATTGCTATATCTGTTTCCAACACTTCTTGTGCTCCTCTTGCCATTTTTAAAGCAACATCACTGCAAACTGTGCCTTTTTCAGATATAATACTTTTTTCAACTTTCAATATTTTAGTTTTTATTTCAGGACTATACGCAACAATACCTCCTTTAAAAACTGCAGACGCACCTTCAACATTAACTATCATAGATGCAAGCATTCCGCCTGTAAGAGATTCCGAAACACCTATTTGTAAATTTTTCGCTTTTAACTTTTCTATTAGTAGCTTTATCTTTTTGTTTAAAATATCTTCTATAGATTTCATATTTTTCCTAAAGACAATACGATTTTCCAATTTTAATCATTCTCATTCAATAATGAATAAGTTATCTCACAAATAACATCATAATTAAATCCTTTATTCGCAAGAATTGAATACAATTTTTGCTTTTGTTTATAATAATCCAGTTTTTTATATGATAAGAGTTTTTTTAATGCCACTTTTCGCGCTATATCTAACTGCATTGTATAATCATATTCACATAATATTTCAGATATAATCTCATTAGATATACCTTTTTCATATAAAGACTGTTTTATTCTTCTAGGTCCAAAATTTTTATTATAAACAGCTTGTTCAAAATAATCTTTAGCATATTGCACATCGTCTATTAATCCTAATTTTTCTAACTCATCTAAAACATCATCAGCCATCCGAGGATCTGCACCATAAGCACAAAGAGAATTAAATAGTTGAGCACGTGTTCTTCCACATGCATTTAAAATATTTAGAGCTTTCGCATACAAATCGTCAATCTGTAATTTTTTAGTACTCTTTTTAATTTTAGTAAATGTTTTATATCTTATCTTATTAGTTTTAGTAACGTAATTATCTATATTTTCATCACTGCTACTAATATTTTCACACATAACTTCACAAAACCTTGTTATTTAACACTAAATTTGAATTAACAAACATAATTATAATTACTATTGGGGCAACATATTTTCATGCTACCCCATAATAATTAATCAACTATATCCAAATCTATAGTTTTCAAATCTTCCGTATTAATATCATTATCGTCGCAACTATCAATTTTGCTTTCCTGCAAATTGTTCTCATCCATATTCGCATACTTACCGATTTTCAAAACTTTTCTTATTTCTTCTTCAATCTCAGCAGCAAGTTGAGGATTATCTTTCAAAAGTCTACGCACATTTTCTTTTCCTTGTCCAAGACTTTCAGAATTATACCTGAACCAAGACCCAGATTTCACAATGACTTTACAATCTATTCCATAATCAATCAACGTTGATTCATGAGAAATACCCTCACCATAAATAATATCAAATTCAGCAGTTTTAAACGGAGGAGCCATTTTATTTTTCACAACTTTAGCTCTGGTACGATTGCCAACAACATCTGAACCATCTTTAAGCGACTCACTACGCTTAATTTCAATTCTAACTGATGCATAAAACTTTAATGCTTTACCACCAGTAGTAGTTTCAGGATTACCAAAAACCATACCAATTTTATCGCGTAACTGATTAATAAATATTGTAGTAGTTCCAGTTGCAGACATCGTACCTGTAAGTTTACGCATTGCTTGGCTCATAAGCCTAGCTTGCAACCCCATATGAGATTCGCCCATTATACCTTCAATTTCAGCTTTAGGAACTAATGCAGCAACAGAGTCTACAACAATAAGATCAACGCCTCCAGAACGAATCAAAATATCAGCTATTTCCAAAGCCTGCTCGCCTGTATCAGGTTGAGACACAAGCAAATTCTCAATATCGACACCTAAATTTTTAGCATATTCAGGGTCTAAAGCATGCTCAGCATCAATAAAAGCCGCAGTTCCTCCAGCTTTTTGCACCTGTGCAACAGCATGCAAAGCAACAGTTGTTTTACCAGAAGATTCTTGTCCATATATTTCAATAATGCGACCTTTAGGCAGTCCTCCTATACCCAGAGCAATATCCAAAGCAAAAGAACCTGTTGGAATAACAGCGATAGGAACGTTCGCTCTTTCACCTAAGCGCATTACCGACCCTTTACCGAACTGTTTATTTATTTCACTTAACGCGGATTTCAAAGCCGCATTACGATCTTGCGAAGAAAGTTTAGACATCTTTTTCCTTCAAATAATGCGCAAAAGCGCGACCGACAGAACTGGTTTACAAAATAGAATTTCCCTCACCGAGAATCTATATACAACACTACGCTCAACCAAAAACGTATTTTTGAAAAATATCAAAAATGTGGATAACTCAAAAGTTGTACAAGGAAATTGTAAATCGTACATTTGTTCGAATCAAGAAAAATAGCAATAATACACAAATAATATTTAAAATATAAAAATCGTTTTTTATTTACTAAACAAAAACTATTTTTTATTGTTCTTTTTATCCAAACGATGTGCCCACATAAACTTTTTATCTACACCAGTTTCAAGTACTAAAGCTTGCCAAACTTCAATAATTTTCTCACCACGCGACAAAGCAACTTCAGCTGTAACACCAAACTTTACTAAAACAAGATCGGTATATAAACTCCTGCCATAAGCGCTACCATAAACCTCTTCCAAACAAGTGAAAAATTCAGAAGACTTCAATTTTTATTTCACAACCTGTACAGGAATCGAAAAATCTAAATGAGAAATCATGTAAGCATCCAAATTACTGGCAATCTTACGCAAAACCATTGACAAAGAAATGTTCATAGCAACGCATATAGATGCTAAAAGCTCAGAAGAAGCTTCCTTTTGCCCACGCTCAACTTCACTCAAATACCCCAAAGACACCATAGCTTTTTGTGACACATCACGCAAAGTCATTTTTTTAGACTTCCGAATATCGCGCAAAACCCTACCGAGTTCTTGCCTAAATAATGGCATATTATCAACGTTAGGAGTAATTATAGACCTCGTCATAACAACGCCATTAAAATCTACATTCAAATCATTTCTTTTATTCATAAAGTCTTATACAATCCTTCAGTAAAAATTATTCCCAAAAAGGAATTGATTAAAAATCATAACACATATAACTATAAAAATACACTCATAAAATAACTGTTATTACATATAAGAACTTGCGACGCTTATAAAATTATAAAATAAGCTACAAAATTCAATAAAACACTATCAAACACAAATTCGACAATCTTCAAATCACACTATTTTTTATTCGTTTTCAAAGCAAGCCACATTGCATAAAGATAATCTACAAAAGTAATAATAGTAAGGGCAAAAGCTACCCAATACACAGTTGCAAAAATACACTTATAAACAAAGATAGCAAAAGTATCGAAAACAAAAATATATGAAAATGGAAATACAAACAAAAAAATTAGAAACATTTGAAATGTAGTTTTCCACTTAGCTAAATTAGAAGCAGAAATAACAACATTTTTCAATAACAATATTCGCAATACAGTAATAATCAAATCCCTAAGAGTAACAATAATTGTAAAGTACCAAGGCAAAACACCAATATACGACAAAGCTATAAATCCACCTAAAACTAAACATTTGTCGGCAATAGGATCAACTATCTTCCCATATACAGTTACAAGATCATATTTACGAGCCCAATACCCATCTAACTTATCACTAGCAGCCGCTAACATGTATAAAATTGCTATAGTCCACACTAACCATGGTGAATAATTATCAAAATTATACACATACACTAATAGGAAAATAAAAATTGGAGAAACAATCAAACGAAAAGTTGTAACAATATTTGCCAAGTTGAAAATATTTTTCTTCTCATCACAAGACATTTCTTCCCCTACCTGCCAGTAAGTTGCCAAGCATCTTCATCATTTTCTTCGTCGTCGTAAAATGTTACAACATCACTATAATTAGACAAAGCACCACTATTTTTATAATCACTGTCAATATTACCACATTGAGACACATTTTTATGATCATCATTATAAGAATGCGTATTATTATCTAACGCGTTATCAGGATTACTGTCGTCACTACAGTCACTAACACCATTCAACATATCTAAAACCTTAGGCAACATTTCTACTTGAACAAGTACATCTCTAGGTTTAGAGCCTTTTGATGGTCCAACAATATTACGAGACTCCAGCAAATCCATCAAACGTCCTGCTCGCGCAAAACCTATACGTAATTTTCGTTGCAACATTGAAACTGACCCAACTTGACAAGTTACAACAATTTTAGCTGCACGCAATAAATCTTCTAAATCACTACCAATATCATCAGGAACTATTTTCTGTTGCTTTTCTTCAACAACATCTTGACGATATTTAGGTGATAATTGCTCTTTAACATGATTCACAACTGCATGAATCTCACTCTCACTAACCCATGCTCCCTGTACTCTGACAGGTTTGCTACTACCTGAACTCAAATATAAAGCATCACCCTGCCCTATCAATTTTTCAGCACCAGACTGATCCAAAATCACTTTAGAATCAACTGCAGCAGAAGTAGCAAAAGCAAGTCTTGACGGAATGTTAGACTTAATCAAACCTGTTACAACATCAACACTAGGTCGCTGTGTTGCGACAACAATATGCACACCAGCAGCTCTTCCAAGTTGAGTTATACGCTGAATAGAACTTTCTACATCACGTGGCGCAACCATCATTAAATCAGCAAGCTCATCAACAATAGTCAATAAATATGGCATAGGCGCTAACTTACGCTTACTACCAGGCAAAGGTTGAACTTTTCCTTCGCGAATAGCTTTATTAAAATCATCAATATGCTTATAACCATAAGTAGACATATCGTCATAACGATAATCCATTTCTTTCACTACCCATTCCAAAGCCTGTGCCGCTTTTTTAGAATCAGTAATGATAGGTGTTATAAGATGAGCAATACCTTCATAAATAGTTAGTTCAACTCTTTTAGGATCAACTAAAATCATACGCACTTGATCAGGAGTTGCTCTCATCATAATAGAAGTTATCATAGAATTTACAAAAGAAGATTTTCCACTACCAGTAGCCCCCGCAACGAGCAAATGTGGCGTTTTCACTAAATTAGTTGTAACAAAATCGCCTTCAACATCCTTACCTAATCCAACTACCATAGGATGTGGATTAGACAAAGCCACTTTAGAGCGAAGCACGTCACCTAAAGCTACAATTTCCCTATCCTTATTAGGAATCTCAATACCTATAGCAGATTTACCTGGTATAGGTGATAAAATTCTAACTTCATCAGTTGCAACAGCATACGCTATATCCTTAGAAAGCTTAGTTACGCTGTCAACTTTAGCACCAACCCCTAAATGTATTTCATACAAAGTAACAGTAGGTCCTCTTGAAAAACCATCCACAGTTGCATCAACATTGAACTGTTCAAAAAGTTTTGTCAACGCGACTACGACTTTATCATTATCAGCAGAATGTTTGACAGATTCAGCTCCATATTTCAATAAGTTATAATCAGGTAAAGTATATTCTACTTGTGGTGCTCGTAAAAGTTGCACGCTAGCTCTATTTTTACTATATTCTTCATCAAAATTGTCACTATTTTTCTCAATTCCATCTGATAGTGTATTTTTGTAAGCATCGCCACCAACATTATCACTGCCAAACAGCTCAGCAGAATTTGCATCTTTACGATTATGCAAATTATTCATAAAATCAGACTTATTCCCTTTAGGATCTATATTTTCATGTGTAATAGCCAAATCGTTTTGTGAATAGTCTTTAGGATAATCTTGCGTTTGCTCATATAAGTCTTGAGGATATTTTTCTTTTTGAAGCAATCTAGTTCGCTCTTCATCATTTTCTGAATTATTTTTCCTATTTTTAGATAGAAAATTCAAACTAGAAAGAAAAGTATTTTTTTTATCTTTTTCAATAGCGTTCGCAAAAGGCTCATCGCCATTATAAAGATCTAACTGTTTAGGCCCATAATTTTCTGCACCACTATTTGTAACTGTTTTTCCTGTTCTACAAAAATTAAAAAATTCTTTTACACTCATACCTGAAATATAAATAGCGGAAAAAATAATAATTAATATTAGCAAAATTATAGTTACAGGAGCTGAAAATAAGTAGACTAAAGGCCTGCCAATAATCCACCCTAAAAATCCTCCAGAAGATTGCATAGCATTTAAATCTGAAAAAGAATTCTCACCCAAAATTATTTGAGTAATACCAAGAATTGAAACAAAAATAATAAAAGAAGCAATAAATATCTTTGTGCCTCTATTATGCGCATCAAAATTTCTAATCAATAAAAAAGCAATAAATACAAAAACAACTGGTAGCAAAAAAGCAAAAATTCCAACAATAGTAGTAAAAATATTATGAATTACACTACCAGCTACTCCAGAAATACCAAACCATTCTTCAAGACAAACTATAACTGCTAAAGCTAAAAGTAAAAAGCCTAGGCCATCACGATGCACAGGATTATCCAACCATGAAGATTTAGATTCGTTCATCTCATTTTTTGCTCTATTAGAAACAAATTTTTTGAAAAATTTTTTTAAAAAACTATTAGAACTATTTTTCTTCGATTTCCCTGCCATCTAATACCAATCCTGCAATAAAAATATACCAACAATACAATTTATTCAAAAATATATATAAAGTTCAACACACTATCCAAAATATTTTATAAAACTTCAAATATTTCAATTCGCTAGATTTCATCCCAACAAAGATTGTTTCAAAAATATATCTATTTCTGAAGCAGTAGGACAATTTGTATAACCAAATTTGCTAGCGCAAATACTTGCCGCTAAATTTGCTCTACGAACACTTTCGTAAATACCGAAACCCGACATCAAACTCGCCACTAAAACACCAGTGTGAGCATCAGCAATACCTGCAGTATCAACTGGGTCTTTCCTTATACAAGGCACAGACAAAATCTTATTCTCATGATTTTTAGGTTTTACCATACAATCATCGAGTCCATCACGAACAATAATCATAGCATCATCTTTCATTTTTTCATGCATATATTTCCAAAAATCTTTATCAGTAATTTCACCAAAAAGAATAGAAACTTCTCGTTTATTAATAGTCAAAATATCTGTAAAGTTCAAAATCTTATCAATGTCAATTTCGCTTGTAACAAATGATCCTGGAGAGAAAACAATTTTAACATCACACTCTATTTGTTCAAGCCATTGAAAAATAACCTTAGCACTACTAGCATTTGCTAAATCCATACCAGAAATAAAAATATAATCACCATCACGCAAGGTTATATCAAGTAATTCTGAAAGCTGTGGTTCAATTTCAACACCAGAAGACACAATATTCGTGTAATTACCTTCACTATCGCGCAAACTGATATTCATACCATTGTCACCGACAACTTCTTCAACAAGAAAATCAATATTTTCAATACGAAAAGCTTCTTTTATTTGCTTAGAATTAGGGCCTGTTCCTAGCGGACTAGCACAATAAGATTTTATTCCTTGCCGTGCAACTGCTGATAAAACAGAAAAACCGCCACCTATAACTATTGATGAAGCGTGCGCAAACACACCACAACCTGTACTTGGAATTTTTTCTAAATTCAAAGGTAAATCCATCACTATACTTTGTGTAGAAATAAAACAAGGTTCATCATTTTTGCGATACATGTTTTCCTCACTTAAACGTATCTCTAACTATTATATGTATTTATGTTGAAGCAAAAAAATAAAACAAAAATAATTACACAAACTAAAATTATTTTCGCAAAAAACACTTTATTTTTACAATATAAACACAAAACATGTTAAAAACAATATAAATTTTATTCGTTAACAGCTATTACTACAGGCATAATTACAGGATAACGACGTAAAATTTTCGACAAAAACTTTCCCAACACACGTCTTGCTACTTGTTGGAGAACATGAGTATTCGTTTCGCCTTTAGACAAACACTGTTGTATTGCTTCATTTATTTTCTCCGCTATAGATTCAAAAGCAAAATTATCTTCACTCACACATTTAAACTCTATATGTGCAGGTGACAATAAAAGTTTCCTTTCTAAATCTACAACTATTACAACATTGATTATTCCTTCACTGCCCAATACAAGACGTTGATCTAAATATTTGCGATCAAGTTCTCCTACACTATTACCATCCACATAAACATATTCGTTAGGGATACGTGCAACACACTTAGCTTTCCCGTTTTTTAAATGCACAACAGTTCCATTAGGTGCATACAAAACATTCTCATTAGGCACTCCAGTTAACATTGCAAGTTTAGCATTAGCTATCAAATGCCTGCTTTGCCCATGAATAGGCATAACATTTTTAGGTTTGACAATGTTATAACAATATAAAAGTTCGCCACTACCAGCATGACCTGAAACATGAACTTTTGCTTTAGCTTGATGTACAACATTAACACCCATTGAAGCAAGTTCATTTATAACTTTAAATACTTTATTTTCATTTCCAGGAATAAGAGAAGAAGCAAAAATAACAGTATCCTCAGAAGAAACAGAAATAAAAGCATGCGATTTACGCGCAATACGAGCCAAAGCCGCTAAAGGCTCCCCTTGAGAACCAGTTACCATATATACTCTGCGCTCTTCTGGCAAAGATACAATTTCGCGTGTGCTGACAATAATATTAGGATCTGGGAGCTTTAAATATCCACGATCAATTGCTATTTGCATATTCTTTACCATCGAACGACCAACTAAGCAAACAACTCTGTCATGCTTATAAGCAACATCAATAACTTGTTGAACTCTATGCACATGAGAAGAAAATGAAGCAACTACAATCTGCCCATTAACTTTATTAAAATAGTTGTCAAGCACTGGAGTTATTTCACGCTCTGATGCAGTAAAACCTGGGTTTTCAGCGTTTGTTGAATCTGTCATAAATAAGTCAACGCCTTCTTCACCAAGACGAGCAAAAGCACGCAAATCAGTAAGTCTGCCATCTAGAGGTAACTGATCCATTTTAAAATCGCCAGTAGTCAAAACATTACCAGCACCAGTCCTTATCATAACTGCAAGCGCGTCAGGTATTGAATGATTTACTGCAACAAATTCCAAATCAAAATTTTGCAAAGAGTATTTTTCATTTTCAGATACTTCTATGAAATTAGGATTTTTAATACCGAATTCTTCAAGTTTAGATGATAAGAAAGCTAAAGTTAATTTAGAAGAAATAATAGGTATATTCTTACGATAGTTAAGCAAATAAGGTACAGCACCAATATGGTCTTCATGACCATGAGTTAAAACAAGTCCCTCTACACGATTAATATTTTCAAGTACATAAGTAAAATCTGGCAATATCAAATCTACACCGGGATGCGATTCTGTTGGGAAATAAACGCCACAATCTACAATAAGCATTTTTGAATTATATTCAAACACTGTCATATTGCGCCCAACTTCGCCTAACCCTCCAAGAGGTATAATCCGAAGCGCATCAGTTTCACCAAGGTCATAGTTTTCAGTTAAATGCAACTTTTTAATATCTAAATCCACTTTTTATCTTCCTATTTTGAATAATAGTCCTTAGCACAACTGTTTATTGCAACCATTGTACTACACAATTTTAAATCATCTTTTAAACAGGACGTTATAAATCATTTTCATGCCTTTTTAGACGTCTCATAAGCGACGCAACAGCTTGTTCTGGAGTTATTTTTCCTTCTATAATTTTGTATATAGCTTCTGTTATTGGCATTTTAACGCCAATTCTTTGACTCATTTCATATATCACTTTTGTAGCTGCTATGCCTTCAACAACCATTCCGATTTCTTTTTGAGTTTGCTCAACATTATGCCCTTTACCTATAAGTATACCAGCTCTTCTGTTTCTAGAATGCATACTTGTACACGTAACTATTAGGTCTCCCATTCCTGTAAGCCCAGCAAAAGTTTCACTCTCAGCACCAAGCGCCACACCAAAAGCCTTAATCTCACACATACCACGAGTCATAAGCGCAGCCTTTGAATTATCACCCAATCCTAAACCATCAGCTATACCCGCACCGAATGCAATAATATTTTTAGTAGCTCCACCAATTTCAACACCTAAAAGATCATGATTAGTATAAACTTTAAAATATTCATTTATAAAAAAATCTTGCACTTTATCTGCTATACACATTTTAGAAGAAGAAGCTACAACCACTGTAGGTATTCTATTCACTACTTCCTCAGCATGTGAAGGACCTGATAATACAGAATAAGAATTTTCAGGCAATTGTTGTTTACAAACTTGTGACAAACGTAAAGCAGAATGATTTTCCATACCTTTAGCAACATTCACTAATATTTGCCAAGGTTGAATAATATTTTTAATCTGCACACATATATTTCTAATCTGCTGAGATGGCACTGCTAAAACTACGAGCTCAGCATTTTCTATAGCTTCAAATAAATCATTTGTAGCTACTATTTTTTTATCTAAAACTACATTTGGCAAATATTTAGAGTTTGTATTATTAGTATTAATTTGCTGAACTTGTTCACGGTTTCTACCCCAAATCACAACATCATGCTTGTTGTCATTCAATACGCTAGCAAGTGCTGTGCCCCAACTACCTGCACCTAATATACATACCTTTGCCATATCTACCTTTTTATATTATACAGTCTTGCAATCTTGACCTAAAACACTAATTATTTGTGGTTTAGACATTAGTTCTCGAAAGAGGTGTTTCATGTCTTCACTTGTTACATGATTAATTCTTTTTATAGTCTCTTCAACAGAAATATAACGTCCAAAAATAAGCTCATGCCTTGCGAGCCTATTCATTCTAGACATATTATCTTCAAGCCCCATCAACATTACACCTTTTAACTGACCGCGTGTCATTTCTATTTCTTCATCGCTCAACCCATTGTCTGCAACATCATGCAATTGCTCATTCATAAGATTTATTATTTCATTAGTGTTCTTAGGATTGCAACTTGCATATACTCCGAAAATACCATTATCACTATAAGCTGTATCAAAAGCATATGTAGTATAAGCAAGTCCTCTTTTCTCTCTAATTTCTTGGAAAAGTCTAGATGACATTGAACCGCCTAAAGCAGAATTAGCAACACTCATTACAATCAGTTGCGAGCTACTGGCATTTAAACCTTGAGTTCCTAAAAATATATGATTTTGTTGGCTATCTTTTTGAGTAAAATGTGTTCCTGAATATAAATCAATTTTGTTTAAAATATTATCTCTACGAACGGGTGCTACTGTTTTTTTAGTGTCCCATAAAGTTTTTTCTAAATTTTTCATGACCAATTCGCACACTTGCTCGTGTTGCACATTTCCGACAGCTACAACCACTAATTTTTCTGAAGAATAATTTTTATTATAATGCTCAATAACTTTTTCTCTGCAAACTTTTTCAATAGCCTCATATGTTCCGCCAACAGGACGCCCTAAACAATGATTGTAAAAAACATACTTACTAAAGTTATCATAAGCAACTTCATTAAGATCATCTAAACTCATAGCCAGTTCATCAATAATCACTTGCTTTTCTACTTCAAATTCTTTACGTGCGATAGTTGATGATGTAACCATATCTAGCAATACTTGACAGGCCATAGGCAAATGCTCGTCCAGAACTCTAGCGTAATATGCTGTATACTCTTTAGCAGTTGCAGCGTTATTTTCTCCACCTATTCTGTCAAACGCTTGCGCTATATCTTTAGCAGATCTAGTTTGAGTGCCTTTGAAAAGCAAGTGTTCCAAAAAATGAGTTGCGCCATAAATTTCTTCATTTTCGTCACGTGATCCCACTGGAAAATAACAAGCTATAGAAGCACTGAAAGTTGCTGGTACTTTTTCTGTTAAAACAGTAATACCGCCTGGCAGTATTGTTCTTCTAATAAACGTCTGTTCTTCAATAGTTATATCAGCTTTTTTATGAGTATGATCAACTTTTTCTAGTGGAATAAATTCGTAATTTTCGAGCATTTTCTACCTAGGATAATTAGGGAAAGCTAGGATAAAACATCCTAGCTTTTCATTTTTCAGTCCTGTTTATTGAACTTTCTTATACGCGAACGAGGACGACGAGGCTTCTCTCTCTTTTCATCACTATCATTTTGCGTATTAGAATCACGTTCACGGAATTGTTCATTTCTATTATTAGAGTCTTCTTTTGCGGAAACTCCATCTATAACAGCATATAAATTAAGTTTACCTCGCGGATCTTTCTCAGCTATTTCAACTTCAATTTCTTGACCCACTGATAAGACTTCTTCTACATTATTTACTCTACGACCGCCAACTAAACGCCTAATTTGTGATATGTGCAATAATCCATCACAACCAGGCAACAAAGTCACGAATGCTCCAAATGTTGTAGTTTTTACAACCGTTCCAATATATCTTTCACCAGTTTGTGGCACTTTTGGATACACGATTGCTTTTACTAGATTTTCAGCTTTTTGTGCACTATAACCATCAACAGCTCCGATATAGACTGTGCCGTCATCTTCAACAGTTATTTCAGCACCTGTATCTTCCTGAATTTGGTTAATTGTTTTACCTTTAGGACCAATAACTTCACCAATTTTATCAACTGGTATAGTCATCGATATAACACGTGGAGCTGTTTGGCTCATTTCATCAGGCTGATCAATAGCTCCGCTCATAACATCCAAAATATATAGTCGTGCTTGCTTAGCTTGCTTCAAAGCTGCAGCTAAAACTGTTGCTGGAATTCCATCCAACTTAGTGTCAAGCTGTATAGCTGTAATGAACTCGCTTGTACCAGCAACTTTAAAGTCCATGTCACCAAATGCATCTTCCATGCCTAGGATATCAGTTAAAGTTGCATATCTTGTTTCACCATTAATCTGATCACTCATGAGTCCCATTGCTATACCAGCTACAGGAGCCCTCAAAGGTACACCTGCATTCAATAAAGCTAGAGTAGAAGCGCACACGCTTCCCATCGATGTAGAACCGTTAGAACCTAAAGCTTCAGATACTTGACGTATAGCATAAGGGAAATCTTCACGTGAAGGAATAACTGGCAATAGTGCTCTTTCTGCTAACGCACCGTGTCCAATTTCACGACGTTTAGGCGAACCAACTCGACCAACTTCTCCTGTTGAGAACGGCGGGAAATTATACTGGTGCATATAACGTTTACGCGTAACAGGTGTTAGAGAATCAATCTGTTGTTCCATGCGCAACATATTTAAGGTTGTTACACCAAGAATTTGTGTTTCACCTCGTTCAAAAATTGAACTACCATGAACTCGTGGCAAAACGTCTACTTCCGCAGACAATGTACGTATATCTCTCAAACCACGGCCATCAATACGTTTCCCTTGAGTTAGAACTTTAGTGCGTACTACATGCTTTGTTAAAGCACGCAAAGCTGCAACAATTTCTTTCTCATATTCAGGAAATTCTTCTGTATCATATTTACTCGATAATTGTTGAACTGTTTCTTCAGCAATATCATCTAAAGCTTGTTCACGTTGTTTCTTATCAACAATATTTGTAGCTTGCTGTATTTTTTCAGTAGCTAATTTTTCAACATCTTCATACTGTTCATCAGTATAATCATGGAATAATTCAAATTCAGCTTGAGGCTTTGCGCACTCTTCAGCTAATCTTATTTGAGCTAAACAAAGTTCACGTATGAAAGGTTTTGCTAATTCTAGAGCATCAGCAACTACTTCTTCAGTAGGAGCAATACCTCCAGCTTTAACTTTTTCCCAAGTGTTTTCAGTTCCTTCAGCTTCCACCATCATAACAGCGATGTCTTCGCCATCTTTTGTGTCTACAATACGACCAGCAACAACCATAGAAAATGTTGCTTTTTCTATTTCGCTATGCTTAGGAAAAGCTATCCAATGATCATCAATAAGGCTTAAACGTATGCCACCAATTGGACCAGAAAAAGGCAATCCTGCCAATTGTGTTGACATTGATGCAGCATTTATAGCTAAAACATCATATGCATCATCAGGATGAATAGCTAAAATTGTTTCAACTATTTGCACTTCATTTCTTAGTCCCTTAGCGAACGATGGACGCAAAGGTCTATCAATCAATCTTGAAGCTAAAATTGCTTCTGTACCAGGCCTGCCTTCTCTACGAAAAAAGGAACCAGGTATTTTACCAGCAGCATACTGGCGTTCTTCAACATCTACAGTTAAAGGAAAAAAATCAAACTGCTCACGTGGAGTTGAGCTGACTGTTGTTGCGGACAATACTACTGTTTCATCATCTAAGTATGCCAAAGCACTACCAGCAGCTTGACATGCCAAACGACCTGTTTCAAAACGTATAACACGTTTACCATAAGAACCATTATCAATTATGGCTTCACTAAATTTTGTGTCTTCCAAAGACCTCTCCTATCAGGGTAAATTTTCCTCATTCGGCGGCCTTCGATTGAGACCCACGGATTACTATTTTCTCTACAGGACTTTCGCAAAACCTCTTTGGAAAAATCCGGAGGCCACTACCGACGGCCGAACATTGGGAACTAAAACTTATGAAAGCCTAGAATTTTTAATCCTAGGCTATTTAAAAACTAACTAACGGCGTAAACCTAAACGTTCAATCAATGAACGATAACGTTCAATATCAATCTCAGCTAGATAACCTAGCATGCGACGACGTTTACCAACTAGCAACATTAGACCACGACGTGAATGGTGATCATGTTTATGCATTTTAAAATGCTCAGTCAAATCTTTAATACGCCTTGACAAAAGAGCAATTTGCACTTCAGGTGAACCTGTATCACCTTCATGTGTTGCATATTCTTCAATAATTTGCTTCTTAATTTCTGGACTTAGCGACACAGCTTCTCTCCTTCATATAATCATTGCACAGAGCCCAAAATCTAATATTTTAGGCACGACACACCGTGGCCGATAAAACACGGCTTTGTTATTATATCACACTTGCTGGCAAAACAGTAGCAGGATCAATTCTGTCAGGTTTAGGCACACCTAATATTTCAGCGCACTCACAAACATCCTTTTCCATCTGCGTCAACAAACCATCTAAAGAATCAAATTTCATCATAGGTCTCAAATACTTAATAAATTTAACCCCAACTTGTTTATCATAAAAATTTAAATCCCCTCTGCCTAAAACATGCGCTTCCACAGATTTATTTTCAGCATCAAACTGATAATTTATTCCAACAGAAATAGCGCAAGGATACGAAACATTTTCACATGTTAAAATACCAGCATATACACCTTCTTTAGGTATAAAATCTAAATTTTTAATATCTAAATTAGCAGTGGGATACCCTATTTTACGACCATTTTTAAAACCGTGCACAACTGTTGAAAATAACTCAAAATCGCGCCCTAAATATTGACTTGCTTTTTCAACCTCACCATCATTCAATAATTGTCTAATAATTGTTGAAGAATAACGCTGATTTTCAAAATTTATATTTTTAACAGTTTCAACCTCAAAACCATATTTTTTACCAAACTCTTTTAATTCCACGATTCCAGCACTGTTATTACGACCAAATCTCATATCTTCACCAGCAACAACAACACACGCATTCGCTATTTTAATAAAATATTTTTCCACAAATTCTTCAGGTAACTGCTTTGCAAATGCAAGTGTATAATTCAAAATATGAACTTGATCAACACCAGCTTTTTTCAAAAACTCTACTCTTTTTCCTAAACTATATAAAAGATGAACAGTTTTTTCTCCACTATGCACATTTACAGGATGCGGATCAAAGGTAAAAATAACACTTTTACATTTCAATCTTTTAGCTTTATCTACTATCTTTTTAACAATCTGCTGATGTCCTTTATGGAAACCATCAAAAATACCGATGCCTACTACTGTTTTCAACGTATCTACCTTAGATTTTATATTCGCTAAAATTACTCAAAGACAAGCTCCCAACAATTATATTTTATTATTCATACCAAAACATACAATAGTAAATATTAATTGTAAAAATATTTAAAATACGCATAAAGGTTTAATAAAATTACCTCTACGTTCCATTAATGCAACAATTTCATCTTTCGCATTGAATTCTCCCTGTGCTCCCTGAAGATTTTCTTCTTGCAAAACTTGTGAAAATGCGCATTCAACAGGTTTTTTACAAACCGATAAATATACACATTTAGATTTCTCATTTTTCGCAAAATTATTAGTTGAAAACGAAAAATCATCACCTTTATTTAAATTATTTTCAATTCTATCCACAAAATTTTTGTAGTCTAAAAAGCCACCGGATCTTATTATATTCTTTTCTTTTTCAGAAACTACAACATAAGGAAAATATTTTTTAGCAACATCAACTAAAGACATAACACTTATTGGAGAAGGATTTTCAAAACAATTTTGTGCTTTTACAAATTCATTTAACTCTTCTATAGAAAAAGCATCTTCTATTGTAAAATCACCCACATTTTTTCTCTCAAGCCTTGACAAATAGCCACCGCATTTCAATTCCACACCTATATCCCTAGCTATCGATCTTACATATGTGCCTGATGAACAAACAACTTCAATATCAAACTCATAATATTTTGAATTTTCTTTTGAAACTCGTATATCTCCATTTTGTTTCAATGAATAAATTGTAATTTCACGTTTAGGAATTTCTACATTTTCTCCATTTCTAGCCAATTCATAAGCTCTTCTGCCATTTATTTTTATCGCAGAAACCTTGGAAGGCGCTTGCATAATTGTACCCGTAAATTTACAGTACAAATCGTTCAATTTTTGTTGCAACCCTTCATATTCGACTTCGTTACTTTTTATAATTTGCCCCATAGCATCATCTGTATCTGTAAAAGCTCCCAACACAACTGTCGCACTATAAGACTTCCACGTCGAAGATACATATTGCAACATGCGTGTAGCTTTTCCTACAGCTAAAACTAAAACACCTGTCGCCATTGGATCAAGAGTTCCCCCGTGCCCAATCTTTTTTGTATTAAACAAACGTCTCGCACATGATACTACATCATGGCTAGTCATGCCTTTCGGTTTATTTATAACAATAAATCCATCATTTGCGACAGCAACAGCTCGTATAATATTTTTTGTAACGCTCATCTACAACC
>CAMPYB010000002.1 GCA_946998115.1 uncultured Actinomyces sp.
TTCTATCTAAAATTTTTTGTCATATTGTTTATTATAGTGTTTTATTTGCACATTGTTTTATAGGTCTTTTCTTTAAAATTTTGATGATTATTTTGATTATATTTGAAATGTTAAGTCATATTGATTATTGTAATCGACTAGTATATATATAATTTTTGTGAAAATTTACGAATGTATTTTATATAACGAATATAAATGAAAATATAAATGTATAATAGAGCAATTGTGGCTCCGACCGGCATCGATCCGGTGACCTTTCGATTTTCAGTCGAACGCTCTACCAACTGAGCTACAGAGCCGTTGACCACAACAGCATCATCAGAATTGCCGAACGGTCGGCGACCCCGACGGGGCTCGAACCCGCGACCTCCGCCGTGACAGGGCGGCGCGCTAACCAGCTGCGCTACGGGGCCAACAACGATAAACATCGTTGACACATATATCTGTACGAATAATTCATACAAACAGCATATTTCATGCGTACTCCCAACGGGATTTGAACCCGTGTCGCCGCCGTGAAAGGGCGGTGTCCTAGGCCGCTAGACGATGGGAGCCTTGCTTTGTGAAACATTTTCACATTTAAGCACTTGAAAAGTATAAACTATATTTTTTTTAAATGCAAATTAAAATTTTAAATTTTTTAAGCAAATTTTTAAATATACAAACATTAGAATATACAACTCTTATATCAATAAAGCATTTCAAAAATTTTATAAATATTATATTAAATAAGAAATTTCATCGTTTTATTATTTGCAAAAATTTCTATAAAACTAAATAAAATATTAAAATTTGTGATAATTTTTGAACATATTACAAAATAAAGCATTTAAAATAATTGTAATATTTTAAAGTTATCCACATTTTAAAAAATTTTAAGAAAAATATAATTAAATCATCTAGACTTATTTATAAGCACATTTTAATGATTGGAAAAATATGGAAAATTCTTCTGAAACCGTAACATCAGCTATAGACTTTTTAAAACTAGCTGTTGGAATTTTTGGAGGGGTATTTGCTGGACTAGTTGTAGCTTTTATAGTCACAGTTACATTGAGAGCTATTTCCTATAACAAGGAAATACTCAGGTTGACTGTTGTTAAAGCAAGAACAGCAGCATACATTTTTTCCGCATTTTTAGGAGCTATGACTGGATTTGAATATGCAACTTATACTCTAGATGCGCATAAACCACGCTGGGTTGAAACTGCTGATCATGTGCTTTTAATATGTCTCATTCTTTCAGCTACATGGATTTGCATGCGACTAGTAAGCGTTGTTGAAGATATCGTATATCATTATTCAAATTCACATAACGCTGGAAGAGGAATGCGTTTCGCTACACAAGCGCAAATAATGAGTCGTGTAGGGCAAGCTATAGTTTTCGCATGCGGAATAGCTGGAGTAGTATTAACTTTTCCTCAAGCGCGACTAATAACAGGCTCGTTACTTGCTTCTGCTGGTGTAGTATCTATCGTTGCTGGTATGGCGGCACAGTCATCTCTTTCCAACATGTTTGCAGGACTACAAATAGCTATATCAGATTCATTGCGTGTGGGCGATATCGTAGTCGTTGTCAACAATGGAATATCAACACAAGTCACTGTTGAAGAAATAACTTTAACTTATGTTGTAGTTAGAATATGGGATGACAGAAGAATAATCATACCATCAATTAAATTCACACAAAATTCTTTTGAAAACTGGACTCGTCGTGCAGCTAGTTTAATGGGAACTATAGAAATGCAATTAGACTGGTCTGCACCTGTAAATGCATTTAGAAGACATGTAGAAAAATTACTAAACAGCACAGATTTATGGGATGCACGATCCTATAATGTTCAAGTTACAGATTCAAATGAAAATAAAATGACTTTGCGCGTTTCAGTTTCAGCCAAAAATGCTGGCGATTTATGGGATTTGAAATGTTATTTACGCGAAAATTTAATAACTTGGATACGTGAAGAACACCCTGATGCAATACCTAAACTTAGATTATCTATAGAAAATAATCAAAACATAAATAATAATAATTCACCACAACAACGTGTATCGCCACAAACAAATATAATCACAGCAAAAGAAAATGAAAAAATAGAAAAATTCCCAGTCGATACACTCGAAAAAAATAAGCGTGTAAAAACTCAAATTAAAGAAACAAAAGAAACACCTAAAAACAATAGTTCTAAAAATAAAGATGACAATAAAACCAGTAAAGAAAAAAATAAAAAGAAAATACATAGAAAATCTATAAATGCTAAAAGAGAAAAAGCACGTATCGCCCATTTACACGATATGGAGCAAACACAAGTTTTAAGTGACGAAGAAATAGAAAATCAGTTTATAGCTATGTCGCAGTTGAATAAAGATATTAAATCCGAATTAGAAGACGATACTGAAACATCATTAGCTGTTGAACGTCTATATTCTGGAAGTCCTGAAAATGAAGAACGTGCAAAAATATTTGACGGTCCTGGAGCTGATGTAATTGAAGAACGTGAAAAAACAGCAATGATGAATTTACAGGACATTCACGATTCAGAAAATAACACTGAACAAAATAATAGTAAAGCAGAAAAAGATGAAAAAGATAATACCAAATTTGAAAAAAACAAAAATAATATTAAAGATGAAAACCTTGATATTCCATCAATTGCTACAACACAAAGCATACAAATAGTCACAGAAAATTCAAACACAACAGAAGATACAACAAAAATAAATATGCCTGAAAGCGAAAATGCTTCTAATAAAAAATCACCTACTCCACAGGAAAACAAACAGGAAAATATAAATGAACAACCACAAAAGGAAGAAAACAGATGACAAAAAATAACCCTGTTTATATTTGCATTGATTGTGGTTGGGAAACATCAAAATGGCAAGGGCAATGCAAACAATGCAAAGCATGGGGAAGCCTTGAAGAAGAAAATGAAATTCCAGAAAGAAAAACAAAAATAATCGCTCCTACTACAAGAGCTATACCTATAACACAAATAGATACTAAAAAAACAGACGCAAAAACAACAGGCATAAGTGAAGTTGATAGAGTTTTAGGTAGAGGAATTGTACCAGGAGCAGTAATACTATTAGCTGGAGATCCTGGTGTAGGAAAATCAACACTATTAATGGAAATAGCATTAAAAATAGCTAACATACAGCAAAATAAAAATATCCTATACATAAGTGGTGAAGAATCAATAAATCAAATAACAATGCGAGCAAAGCGCATAGGAAAACTACAAGAAAATTTATTATTAGCAAGTGAAAACAACCTATCAATCATATTAGGTCATATTGAACAGACTCAAGCCAACCTTGTAATAATAGACTCAATACAAACAATAGCAGATCCGCAAATAAATGGAATGTCTGGTTCTACTCTACAAGTAAAAACTGTCACTAACCAACTCATATCCGTAGCTAAAACAAGAAATATTCCAATTATACTAATAGGACACGTAACAAAAGACGGAACTATTGCAGGACCAAAAGTCCTAGAGCATTTAGTTGACGTAGTATGCCAATTTGAAGGCGAAAAATTTGGTAGCATAAGAATGCTACGATCCATAAAAAACAGATTCGGGCCTACAGATGAAGTCGGATGTTTTGAAATTACTGAAACAGGTATGAAAGAATTAAAAGACCCATCAGGTTTATTTATATCACAAAACCGCACACAAACACCCGGAACATGTATAGCAATAGCAATGGACGGCAAAAGACCAATACCAATTGAAATACAATCTTTAGTAGTTGGCACTAATTATTCGGTATCAAAACGCGTAACATCAGGATTCGATAATTCGCGAACATCCATGATGCTAGCTGTACTACAGTCAAGAGCCAACATAAATATGCAAAATATGGACGTTTATGTGGGGACAGTTGGTGGAGCAAAAATTAACGATATAGCATTAGATTTGGGAATTATACTATCTCTTACATCAGCAAAAATTGCTAAAACTATTGATATGAATTTAGCTTGTTTCGGCGAGGTAGGACTAACTGGTGACATACGTAAAATAACAGGAGCTAAAAAACGCATAAAACAAGCGCTACAGCTCGGTTTCACCAAAATAATACTACCAAAAAGCAATGCTAACGAACTAAAAAACATACAACATCAAAATACAAAAAATGATAAAGAAAAAAATATAGAACTAATTTACGTTTCCAATGTTCAAGAAGCAATATCTAAAGTTTTTCAAAAATAACAATTGTAAATTAAATTTTTAACCGACAGCAATTTTCTCAGCAGGATA
Organism: uncultured Actinomyces sp.; assembly: GCA_946998115.1. Classification (GTDB taxonomy): domain Bacteria; phylum Actinomycetota; class Actinomycetes; order Actinomycetales; family Actinomycetaceae; genus ZJ293. The sequence goes on from CAMPYB010000002.1 coordinate 4,266, forward strand.
TTTTATAACCTGTCTTTGTTGTCTCATAGCTAAAGCAACAGTAAGTGTAATAGGCCCAACACGCCCAACAAACATTAAAATAATAAGAACACATTTAGCGAGCAAAGGCAAATTAGAAGTAATTCCCATAGACAAACCGACATTACCAAAAGCTGATAAACATTCAAATAATACACTATCAAGTCGCAAATCTGTTACAGCTAAAATAACCATTGTGGCACTTAAAACAATAGCAATACTTGTTATTGTCACAGCAACACCCAGTCGTAACACAGTTGTAGGTATATGTCTTCCAAAAGCTTGAATCTGACTATCTCCTCTAGCTTCAGCAACTATTGCTAAAATCATCAACGCCACAGTTGTAAGCTTTATACCGCCAGCAGTCGAAGCACTACCACCACCAATAAACATTAAAATATCCTGAATAAGCAAAGAAGATTGATGCATTTGATCAGAATCAATAACAGAAATTCCGCCACTACGAGGACCCGCACTAAATAGGAAAATATTAGCAAGCTTAGAACCAAAAGACATTTTTGCAATAGTATGTGGATTAATCCATTCTAAAACACCAATCGATAGCATTCCCAAAAATAATAAAACAAAATGTGATATTAAAGTAAGCTTGCTATGCAATGACCAATTTTTAGGACTTTTTATATTCGATAGCACATTCAACATTACTGGAAAACCAATAGAACCCAAAAAAATGCCAAGACCAAAAATGACTACAGACAAAGCATCCTTAACGAAGAAATCAGATCCTTCCGGAAAAATAAGAAAACCAGCATTATTAAAAGTGGAAATAGACGTAAACATGCTATACCATACACTCTTCGCGAAACTATATTTACCTGAATAATACAAATGAGGTAGTAGTATAGAAAATATAACTAATTCGCATACTGCCGATATGAGCATTACAGCTTTAATAAGCCTTTTAATCTCACCAAGTTTTTCAGTCTGACTAGCATCCGCTATTATTATTTTTTGTGTAAGCCCAATGCTTTTAGATATTGCTAACACTAGAAAAGATGCCAAGGTCATAAACCCTAAACCACCGATTTTGATTCCGACCATTATCACTGCATGACCGAAACCTGACCACTGGTTTGCAACATCTACAGTTGATAATCCAGTAACACACACTGCAGATGTAGCAGTAAACAAGGCATCAATAAATTTAGGAAAATCTCCATTTGCTGTAGAAATAGGAAGGCACAACAGAAAAGTCACAAATATTATGATGATAAAAAAAATCATAAGAGTTAACTGTGCTGGTTTTTCCCTAGCAATAGCTTCTATGCCATTTTTTATTCTTTGCACGCGCGTAGGCGCCACTTTAGTCTTACTAGAAATCGTGTACTGTGCCATATCTTGCCTAATTATTTATTGAAAACATCAAACCTGCAACATCAAATTCTATAAATAAACTAGTTTATTGTCGCATCAGAAGTTCCAGGTGTGACGTCCCTCGCCATCATCAAAAGTGGCGCTGCAGGTTCCCAATATTTTATGGAAATCAATGTATTTTTTTGAAATGTGAGAGTTGTAACTGATGCCAAAGCGCAATTTCTATTTCCTGGTAAATGTGCTAAATGTTTTTTCTCAAGATATCTACGCAAACACCATATAGGTAGTTGATGTGACACAAGTAGAGTTTGTGACCCTGCATTAGTGTTTTGCGCCTGTTTCACAACTTTCATCATTCTATCAGCAATATCAACATACGGTTCACCCCAAGAAGGTCTGAAAGGGTTTGTGTACCACTTCCAAAACTTAGGATGTGCAAGCATCCACCGATTTTGATTTATACGCATACCTTCAAATAAATTACCTGATTCTATTAATCTGGCATCCGTTTCAACTTCTACATTATAAGCTTTAGCTGATGGTTCAGCAGTTTGTCTAGCTCTTAGCAGAGGTGAAGATATTATCTTAGTAATATTTATTTCTGGGCGTTTTTTGAATTCATCAGCAACCATCTGTGCCATTTGTTTCCCGAGTGGACTTAATGAATACCCTTTTAGTCGCCCATATAATACACCATCAGGATTTTCTACTTCACCATGGCGTAATAAATGTATAATTGTCGATTCCATAGTCTTATTTTAGCTTTTCATATTTTATTTGTCTTGCCATTTCAAAAGTATGTACAATAACCAGTTATTACTCACTTTCATAAATATTTCACAAACAACCGATAAGAACATGTTTGAATATTTTGTGACTACACTTATTTCCAATTGTGTTTTGCGAAAATCACAATTTTATGTAGTCACATTGTTTCAAATGGCTTCATTCGTTTATGAATTATTTACTATGCTATACCTTTATGGTTTTAGTTGATCCGACTGTGGTATAACATTTTCAACAATTTTTACTGTTCTATTAACATTAGTTACTAACCCAGTTGGTGTTATGAGTTTTATTGGTACAGCGATTCCCGGGCCATTAAATGTTGGCGTATCTGTATTCAATAGTGTCTTATCATAATCAAATGTTGCATTATCATCAAGATAGCTTTGATAATTATCAATTATATCTTTAGTTTCAACATTATATTTTTCTGGCACTATAACAGTTTTCGGAGGTAATGCTTTATATTTGAAATGTGCAACAAAAGTATGTGAACTATTTATTTTGTCACCATCATTCAACAAGTTTTCTCCGTTCCAACTGTCAAAAACATATAGGGATTTAGGTATTATTTCGCTATCTTCTGGAACTGGAACATTTTTGAAATCTAGGCCATCAATAACGTCATATACAATTTCTTTACCATTGCCTTTAAAATCACCGTTATTATCTGTTTTGAAAACTATCCTATGGTAACCCGTAGGTGTCGCACTCTTGTCTGATTTTCTTTTTATGACACGTATGTCTTCATATTCAAACTTGATAGATTTCTTTCCCGTATCATTTATTCCCAAGAAAACACCATTATTATCTAAATTAAATGTTAAATTTTGTTGGGACGGACCTGTTAATTTATATCCAGGGATACTCCTATAATTTCTTGCATCATAATCCTTGTTTTCATTTACCACATGTTCTGTCGGGATTATTTTACTTTCCGTAGCCTGTCCACTGTTACTAGATTTGGTAACATAGTCAACATCATATTTCCTATCTCTAAACTTGCGATAGTAGAATTCAAATTTATTAGGATTTGCTTCACCTTTATTGAAATTTTTAATTTTTATAGTTTTATAGTAATGATTATCTTTGCCTTCTTTTTTCAAGCTATCTAAAAAGCCTTCATCAGTTTTCAAGACCCATTTATCATCCTGGAATTTTGCGTAATCAGAAATATATATTCCAACACGATTTCTATAAAATGTTATTGTTTTTCGCAAAGATTTTATTTCTTTTCCGTCATCATCGTAAAAATAATGTACTGATTCTGTTTTAACGAAATTATTTTTAACCCAAATAGCTCTTAAATATGCTGATTCAACAACAGGATTTTCAAACGCGTAGAGCTCTGGTACGTCATATTTATTCCTATACGTCATATCTTGTTTACCAGATTTATCCATTCGGACATGTTCCCATCCTGCAAAATCATATCCGCGTCTAACTGGAATTGGTATAGGTTTATTTATGTCTCCTTTTCGCAATATAGGAGAAATAATCTTTGTTCTGTGATTTACGGTAAATATTTGTTTTCCTTCGCCTTTATTGTTATTAGGATCAGGAGTTGGAACAGAACATCCATCATCTTTCTTAGTGCAATTTACTATATTGCTACCTTTCAGACCTACTGGCACTGTTCCGCCGTTTAAATCATAAGTTATATTCCACTTATATTTAGGTTCGCCCCATTTTGCGTATAAAATCACATCATGACTCGGCATAGTTTCCTTACCATTTTTAACGAGGTTCTCACCAGCAGTGTCCAAAGACCAGCCTAAGAAAACATAATCATTTGGTACGGAATCAGGCTTTTTCGGAACATCAGTTTTATCTAAGTTTAAATCTTTAAGAGGACGATCGTAATACACTTCTTTCGATTCTTTAAAATCAGCGTTCGCTATAATGTTTGAAGGATCATTATTTAAATATAATTTATATTTTTTTCTATTATATTCCAGTTTCAACCAGCCATTTTGATTATATGTATAATCATTTTCTTCAGAAACAAACTGAATTTTTCCCCGTTCTTTCCCGTCTTCTTCTGTCTCTTCTTCTCGCTCGTCATTTATATCCTCGGCATCACTCTCCTCTATTGTTTTTAAGCTATATTTAGGCTCTACAGAAGTGAAACCTTCCAGTTTTGGCGGATCGAACTGATAGCCAGATAAGACAGTATCATGTTTTATATAATACATTAATGGGTTTATTTCATATTCATCTTCATCAAATGTTTGTAAAAAGAAATCCACATGTATAGGGAGTGTATTACCTTGTGACCCTGAATCAATACCTAAACTAATTTGTTTACTATTCAAATGCACGTTTGGTCTACTAATAGAAGTATTAGATCGCACATAAGGAGAAGGAGCGTTAATAAATTCATCCGCACTTAACCTATAGTGAGGAGTGTCTCTATATATTATTTTTTTGTCAGTGACATTCAAAATCCAGCCTAAACTGGCCTCACCATCAGGCCAGTTAGTTATCTCATTATCCATCGGCCATAATCCTACAAGTGATTGATTAAAACGTGCTTTTACCGTGTAAGGATTCACTTTAGAATCATACTTAACACCATTTTTCTCAATTATAGGGTCAAATGGGTTAGAGCCAGCATTTTTTCTTTCAAATATGAGCTCATACACTTGACGATCGTAATATACATTATAATTAGTTTCACCTGTAGATAAGACTTTTTTCTCCACATTAGTTGCATTACCTAATGCATCTTTATCAAAATTAGCCTTCTGAGTCATATCTTTATTTCTAAAATAATATTTTGAAAACTCGTTTTTATCATCAACTTGCTGTTTTGATATATCAGGAAAATTTATTCCATCCTCATTTATAGTATTTAAATCAGGAGTAGAACCAGTATCAGCATCGTGAATAACTTTAACGCCAATATAGTCGTACTTATCTCTAGGGCTTGTAACTTTACTAGGATCATAGTCAGATTTTTCACTCCAGAAAGAAACAGTATATTTAGTTTTAGGGACTTCTTTCCATTGCGCTGTAAAAACTACATCTTTAGCAGGCGTTGCTTGTTTAAACTCACTTTGTTTAGTAACTTCCCCTTCATTATATAAAGTCTTGCCGAGTTCATTATCTTCACTTATTTCTTTCAAAGTATGATTTATTTTCCAGCCTACAAACATAGCACCTTTTTTAGTCGGATCTTTAACTGATGGCAAAGTCTGACCATAATAAAGTCTTCTAGCTGGAATCGATGAACCGCCCTGTGTGTCATAGTAAACATTTATTGATTTACGTAAATATCTTTTTTCCAATTCAGTCTTATCATTATTATCAGAAACTAGAACTTCTATTTTATTCTTTTCAGGCTCAAAACCTTCTCTTTGATCTTCAGGCAGTGCTTTAGCAATAAGTTTAGAACCAATTTTCCCACTTTGCACAGTATGTTTAGGTTTTATCCTATCAAAATTATCCTTATCAGTAAGACTTTGAAACTTATGGATTATTTTAACATTCCTAGTAGGTGAAGTATAAAAAAACTCTTTAACAGATTCATGATTAGGAGCATTTTTAGCATCATCAACTATTTGCTTATGAGTGAAAGAAAAACTTTCTAATGGTGGCACATACCCAGGTATAACAGGCATTTTAATTGTTTTATTTATAGCAGGATTAGTGTCCTCTTCACCAACTGTAACAGTATACGGTTGGCTAGTTGCACGATTTGCCTCCTCATGGAAGGCTGTATACTTATATTTTTTCGTATAAATATTTTTAGGAGCAGGATCAGCTATTTGTTTATCAGCATCTTTCACATTTATAGGATCAGTGTCAAATTTTTTTACCACAGGCTTTGTGCTGTTAATATACTTGTCTTTATAATTTTGTATATTATTGTAATCTTCTATAACAGGATCATCCGTAGCTAAAGCATTACTATGCGGTATCATTGCAAACACTATTACAATGCTCAAAAAAACGGGTAATAATTTTTTTAAACCAACTTTAATCATTTCCACTCTTATCGTCCTATAAATTTTAAACCTAATCCTCTATACTTCAAACCATACAACAATCTTATTTATACATTAAGCAGAACCTACATTATATCATATTTATTTATAGTTTATTTTTATAATCATTATTTCATCATCGTTTAATAGAGTCTTCAAACTGTTTTGCCATTTCAATTATTGCTTTAGCTTTTATATATAACATTTCATGTATTTGTTTCTTGTCAAAAACTAAATCTTCTTTAGCATATCCTTCAAAAGCGACACCTAAAGCTAAAATTTTCAAAAAATACACCATATACATGTAAAAAACATTAAGCTTCTTTAACTCAAAATTGCCTTTCATAACTTCAACGAGTGAAAAAATTATTGTTTCATAATCAATTTTATTTGAACAATTTTTCAAACAACGAATCCCATTATCATAATGTTCACGCAAATTTTCTTCATCATATAAATGCCACTCGTATATCAAAAAAGAACGCCACATCATACCCGCTAAACTATTATCTGGGCTTTTTGACCAAAGTACAGCTATCTTTTCTATATCATTATTTTTGATTATCTGAATTATCCTGTCACGCACTTGCTCATTCTCAATACTTTCTTGCCCAAAAAGCATTTGTGCAGTTTCTTCAGCAATTATTGACCATTTCTGATGATCATTGTCTGCGATTATATTTTCAAGAACATTAGATTCTAAAAACACCGGACGACGATACCTCATCATACCTCCCGCATAAAAGTATTTTTAACATTGTTGCATAATTTTATAAAATAACAATCATTTTTAAATAACTTATATCTTGAAATTATCTTTAAATAAAAAATTGGAACGAAACGTTCCAATTTAAAATTGTGAGCCCCGTGGGAATCGAACCCACGACCCACAGATTAAAAGTCTGTTGCTCTAACCAACTGAGCTAGAGGCCCAACACAATCACTCAACGTGACCCTAAACAGTATATACTATATATTTTTGAAAATCTATAGTTAATTTATTTTTTATAAAAATTAAAAAATCACAAACTATTTACCCATTATTACTGCCAGTGTCACCTTGTTGACTTGTAGATCCAGAACCATTTCCTGAACTACCATTATTACCCGAATTATCATTTCCCTGATTTGCAGACGGACCAGGATCAGCAGCAACTACAAGCCTAATTACTGATCCACGATTTACAACCCCCGTAGGAGAAACAGACAAAACCGTATTAGGAGCCTGATCTTTAGTAGCCACATTAGATATTTCCACACTCAACCCATACTGCGACAAAATTCTAACAGCATCATCTTTACTCTTACCTACAAGATCACCTGGAACTTCTATACGACCTGAAGAAACAAACAACTGGAATTTGTCACCTTTTCTCACTTGAGAACCTGCAGGCGGATTTGTACCTATAACTTTGCCTTCCTCAAAACGTCCATCATCTTTAGTCACAACATTTTCGAGTTCCAATCCTAATTTTTGCAAACGATCAATAGCTTCAGCTTGAGTCATATTTGAAACATCAGGCATTACAGACTCTTGACGTCCAGAAGAAAAATGTACAGTAACGATACTATTACGCGCAACTTTAGTTCCAGACTTAGGCGTTGAAGAAACAAAAGTACCTTTCGGTATAGTATCTGAAGGAATCGGCTGTCCAACTTTCATAATTAAACCTGCAGCTTTCAAAGCTTCAGCAACCTGATCCTTACTCAAACCTTCCAAATTCCTCGGCACAACAACACGATTATCGCTAACCTGACTTGCAGACGGAGAAGAGAAAAGTATATACACAGTTGCCGCACCTAAAATTGCAATCAAAGCTATTATTACAGCCCACACAATTTTCATACGTTTTGAACTCTTATTTTTCTGATCAAATTTATCAGTATTAGCAACTGGCTGAAATTGTGTACTATCAGAATTTGAATTAAGCTTAGCCCAATTAGGTGTCATATCAGTTGTAGCACTCATAACACTCGTAGCTTCAGGGTCTGTCGCACCCATCAATTGAGTCGTATCACCACCCATACCTACAGGTGGCGAAACCATTCGACCAGCCATTACTGCTAAAAGATCACTACGCATTTGAGGAGCACTAGAATACCTATGATTACGATCTTTAGTCAAAGCCTTTAATACAACATTATCCAAAGCTTTAGGAATATCTGAAGAAATCGATGAAGGCACAGGAGGAGCCTGCGATACATGCTGAAAAGCAACTGACACAGCAGTATCACCCTTGAAAGGCGGACGTCCAGTCAAAAGTTCAAACAATAAGCATCCTGTTGAATATAAATCACTACGCGCATCAACAGTTTCGCCTTTCGCCTGTTCCGGAGATAAATATTGAGCAGTACCAACAACAGCATCAGTTTGGGTCATAGTTATTTGAGAATCAGTCATAGCTCTAGCTATACCAAAATCCATAACTTTTATTTTTCCATCGCGAGTAAGCATAACATTACCAGGTTTAATATCACGATGCACAAGACCTGCATTATGAGAATACTCAAGAGCATTTAACACACCTATAACTATCTCACATGCTTCATCTATAGGCACAGGCTGACCATCAGACAATAAGTCTTTTACAGTATTACCATCCACATATTCCATAACAATATAAGGAACATCCACGCTTTTACCATCAGATGTAACAACAGTTTCTTCACCAGTATCATATACAGCAACAATTGTAGGATGATTTAACGAAGCAGCAGACTGTGCTTCACGACGAAAACGTGTTTGGAAAATATTGTCACGTGCAAGTTCAACACGCAACATCTTTATTGCAACTTGCCTAGATAGTCGTAAATCAAAACCGAGGTGCACCTCTGCCATACCTCCACGACCAATAAGCTCACGGATCTCATATCTATTAGCCAACAAATGCGGTCCTTTTACCATAATATTTCCTTCACACTCCGGCGAAATGCTGTATAGAAAAACCTTACAACAATATTTACCATTTCCAAAACCTAAACTTGTAAACTAGTACTTTTATTAATAAATGATTCATGTTTTTTCACATCACAACTACCATAGTTTTTCACAATTTTATTATTAGAAATATAAAAATTATTATTACAATCAAACGCAATAGGAAAACCCTGTTTTTGAACAACAAAATTAACGTTAGAAACATTTACAATATCCTGCTTTACTTGCACCTGTCCAATTTGCTTTTGCACACTTGAAATTTCACCTGCAAGTATTGAAGTCACTCCCTTATACGCTACAAAAATAAGCAACAACAAAATTAACAAAAACACTATAACAAATTTTATTTTATTCCTACGTTGTTCACCCGCTTTGTAAACTGTCACATTATTTCTTCTACTAAGATTAGATTTTTGAACATTATCATGTATATTATTTTGATTTTGCACAGTCTTTTGCGCATTCTGAGAAAATTGTGAAACAACTTTGCTTGAATGCTTTCTATTCCTACTTGAACGTAATAATTGTTCAAAAGACATATCTTTATCTAAATTTTCAGCTATAAATTGAGCATTCTTAATACGATCACCTGAAATATTAATTTTTTCAGGAAAAATTTTATGAGAAAAAGAATGTTTAGGCATATTTTTGCTGTCATCTTTATTGAAATTATCACTAGAAAAAGCCGGACATGTCACATAGCTCGTTCTAACATTATTTTCAGGTGATGAAATATTTTTATTTTCACTATCACTGTCAAGCGAAGAATATGCTTGAGAAAGTTGACTTTGCGCAATACTCTTATCAGCACTTATACGTGGCACTTGTTGAGTTTGCCTTCTAGTTAAAGGACGCTCAAAAACAGTTACTTCACCCTTAGGCACAACTGCATCAGGACACACTTGAAGCAAAACACGACGAAGCTGAGCTGATAAAACTTTTGCCGACTTATATCTATCTTCTGGAGATTTAGCAAGCATACATTCAATTACTCCAGCAAAAACAGGTGGCACAAAAACAGGCAATGCTGGCAATGGCTCATTTACATGCGCAAAAGCAATATCAACTTGCGTTTTCCCAGTGTACGGACGTTTACCTACAACCGCTTCATAAGCAATAATACCTAAAGCATAAATATCACCACAAAAAGAAGCATTTTCACCTAAAACTTGTTCGGGAGCCAAATATTGAGCAGTTCCCATAACCATTCCTATAGCAGTAATATTATCCTGACTTATAGATTTGGAAATACCAAAATCTGTAAGTTTTACAACACCATTTCTAGTTATTAAAACATTTGCTGGTTTAATATCACGATGAATTACTCCAACAGTATGTAAAGCATCTAAAGCGTCACTAATTTGTATCAAAATAGGTAACAATTTACGCAAAGGAATAGTTCCACTCTTTTTCAACATAGCAGAAAGAGGCTGACCGTCAACATATTCCATGACAATCCACCCACGCCCATTAGTTTCATTGTGGTCAAGAACACGAGCTAAATTAGGATGCACCACTTTTTTAGCATTATTTGCTTCAACTCTCAAACGTTTTAAAAACTGTTCCTGACCTACAAGTTCATCACGTAAAATTTTTACAGCAACAATAATGTTTAATTTAAAGTCGCGCGCACGCCAAACTTCACCCATTCCACCAACAGCAATACGTGAAAGTAAACGGTAACGATCATCTAAAACTAGGCCAGCTTCAATCTTCATCGATTATCACCGCTCTTCACGTCAAGTTTCAATCCTGCACGTAAAATAGACTCTGCTGTACGCGCTGCCAAATCAGAAGTAATATTATGAGAACCTTGACTTATACCTTCAACAAGTACAGCAAAAGCTATTTGCGGATCATCCGCAGGAGCAAATCCAACTAGCCAAGAATGAGGATCCTGACCTTTAACACCTGTTTCAGCAGTACCAGTTTTAGCTGCCACGCTAATTCCTGGAAGATTAAAATTAGTAGTCATGTGCGAAGAAATAACGTATTTCATCATATTTTTCAAATCTTCAGCTACTTTAGGCGATATAACATTACTTTGCGCTATCTGAGGTCGCGTCATCGTTATAGGCTTCAAATCAGAACCTAATTCAGCATTTACAACATAAGGTTTCATACGCACACCATTATTCGCAACTGTAGCAGCAACCATTGCCATTTGTAACGGAGTCGCTCTAACTTCATATTGACCAATTGCTGAATAAGCTAGTTGTGGCAAAAAAAGCTTTGATGGAAAATTACTTTTAGCAATAGGCATTTTAGATACTTTCTCAGCAGTATCAAACCCAAAAGCTTTAGCAAAACTACGAACTTTCTTAGGGCCAAGATTCATAGCAGATTTAGCAAAAGGCGTGTTACACGATAGCCCAAAAGCAAATTTTAAAGGCACTTTTCCACTACCACAAAAATTATTATTATAGTTCGGCAAAGTTAAATTCGATTCTGGCAAACTTAGGAATCTCGGAGCGTCGACAATCGTATCGGGTGTCACTCCATTGGAAAGCATTGCGGCAGCTGTTATTATTTTGAAGGACGATCCTGGAGGATAAGATGAAGAAATCGCTTTATTTATAAGTGGCTGATTATTATCACCATTTAGCTGATTAAACGCTTGTAAAGAATTGGCGCGGTTATGCGTAGCGATACTATTAGCATCATAATTCGGATTTGAATACATTGCTAAAATAGCACCCGTTTTCGGGTTTAAAGCAACTACTGAACCTTTTTTACCTTTTAAAGATTTTGCAGCAATTTCTTGCATTTTGGAATTTATAGTTAGCTCTATAGCTCCACCTTTAGGTTTTTCTCCCGTTATTATATTTTTTATTTGCATTAAAGCTTGAGAGTGAGAATTACCATTTAAAACATTGGAATAATAATTTTCAATTCCAGTAGAAGCATCTGAAACTACCGATAAATAACCTGTTATACTCGAATATAGATTTGACTGTTCATAAACTCTTTGCCATTTATAGTTATCATCTGCTGGTACAGATGACGCTACTTGTTTACCGTCAACAATAATTGGTCCTCGTTGCGTGTTGAATGAGTTATAAATAGTCCTCACATTTCTAGTGTCAGCTGTTAATTGAGGTTGTTTTACGACTTGTATATAAGTTGCAGCGACCATTAGTGCAACTAACATGAAAGTTACAAGTATCGACAAGCGTTTTATTTGACGATTCACTATTCTTTCACCTCGCTGTCACTACGGTTTATATAATCTGCACTATTGTCAGTATGTACTCTATTATTTTCTGTAATCTTATTTATATTCGACAAATTTTTAGCATTTAAAGAATCTTTATGTACTACATTTACTTTATTTTGATTATCGAAACTACTTGAACTACCAGAAACTGTTACCACTTCTTTTACTGGTTCATATTCCATGAGAACTACTTCTTTTTCAAATAAACTATTTACTCGTGCATTATTAGTCAAACGCAAAAGCAAACCTAATATTATCCAGTTTGAAACTAGTGAAGATCCACCATACGCTAAGAAAGGTGTTGCAAGCCCTGTAAGTGGAATTAATCGTGTAACTCCTCCGACTATAACAAAAACTTGCAATGCAATTATAAAAACAAGCCCAGTTGCAAACATTTTACCGAAATTGTCTCTTATTGTCTCTGCGGCTTTAAAACCTCTTTGCACAAGTATTATATATAAGGTAATTATTGCCATAAAGCCAGTTAATCCTAATTCTTCACCTATGGACGCTATAATAAAGTCAGAATTAGCGAAAGGTACTAACTGCGGGAAACCTTTACCCCATCCTGTACCTGTTAGTCCGCCATTGGCCATACCAAATAGCCCGGAAACCAATTGTCCAGAACCTCCAGGGTTTTGATGGTAAACAGTATTATCAAAAGCATTCCACCAAATATTAAAACGTGCTCCAACGTGCGGAAAAATATGCGCAGCTAGAAAAGCAGCTGGTACGAATAATACTCCACCTGCGATTATCCAAGAAATTTTATCAGTCGCTACATATAGCATTGCTACAAATAGTCCGAATATTAGTAACGAACTACCTAAATCTCTTTGTAAAACAAGCACTGCGATTGAAGCTAGCCATGCGATTATAAGCGGTCCGCAATCTCTAATTCTTGGTAGTTTTAATCCTAAAATTTTTTTCCCAGCCAAAGCTAATTTATCGCCTGTGTCCACAAAATATCCAGCAAAAAATATTACTAAACACAATTTAGCTATTTCACTAGGTTGAAATGATAAAGGACCTATACCTATCCAAATTTTCGCACCATATATATCGCGTCCCAACCCAGGAATCATAGGTAGCAAAAGTAAAATTATGGCACTTAAACCAGCTATGTAAGTATAATTTTTCAACACTCTATGATCAGGCAATACTACACATACTAAAACGCAACAGACAACTCCGACAAAAGTCCACATAAGTTGTTTATTTCCTACATCAAATCCAGTTTGCCCCAGTTTTTGATAAGAAAGATTTAGACGATAAATCATTGCTAATCCGACGCCATTTATAGCAACAGCAATTGGTAAAATTATAGGATCAGCATATGGAGTAAATTTACGTATAAATAAATGCAAAATCAAAGAAATAAAAATCAAAAATCCTATATGCAAGAAAAGATTTGAAGGTAATTTTTCACCACGATTTATTGTAACTATAATATACCCGGATATACCTATTACAAGGCTTATACCTAAAAGTATAATTTCCAGTCCTCTTTTAGTTCCAACCAGTTTTTCTTTTCTCATATTCTTACCTATACGACTTATCTATGACTTTTTATTTACATCTTTCTTATTGTTTTGTAGATTTTCTTTTTGTATTTTTTCCAGTCGCATAATATATTTGTTAGCTTCATTTAGATTTTCAAAAGATATTTTGTCATTTAATGTGTATTGATACGCACTAGGTAATTTTTTCAACTCAATGTCTGTAATATATTGCGCGTCAAATAGTTTAAAACCACCAATTTTTTGCGGTATACCTCTATATAATACAATTTGTCCTTTTGAATTTTTTTCAATAAAATACTTATTTTGAGTCCAGTTATAAGCAAAAAATATCCCACCACACAAAATAATTGCAACCAAAAGTGTAACAATTGAGGCTATTATTGCTTTTTTATGTTTTTTCTTACCATCTTTTGATTTGGAATGTTCTTTTTCAGCTTTTATTTTAGCTTTATTTGTCTTTTCAAAATGTTCAGCAGCTAAAGATGCCGGCGTTTGTTCTCTGCGTACTTTTTCTAAGCGATCTGTCGATATCGCACCTACAGCTTTTGTAACACTATCATCAGGCTCATCAGATGGTATCACTTCAAACATAACACAGGTTATATTATCTGGACCGCCTCCGCGTAAAGCCAATGATATCAATTTTTCACAGCACTGATCAGGATCGCTTACCGTATTCATTACATCCTGAATTGTTTCATCACTAACAACACCTGAAAGACCATCTGAGCAGAGTAAATATTTATCACCTATCACTGCTTGTCTAATAGATTCATCAAGAGTTACATCATTTACGCAATCGCCTAATACTCTCAAAAGAACCGAGCGACGAGGATGATTTTCAGCTTCTTTTTTAGTAAGTTGCCCTGTTTGAACAAGATATTGCACAAAAGAATGATCAACAGTAATTTGTTTTAATTTTTTATCTCGTAAAAGGTATGCTCTTGAATCTCCAATATGTGCCATCGCTAAAGTGTCGCCGGATTTCAAAACAGTTATACAAGTAGTGCCAAGACCCGCAAGATTTGAATCGTTTTTCGACCTTTCAACAAGTTCTTTTTGAGCATCAGCGACCTTTTCTCTGATCAAAGGTATCATTTCATCTAAATCAGTATCAGGCTTATCCAATTCCCTAAGATGTGAAATTGCCACACTTGAAGCTATGTCACCTCCAGCCGGACCGCCCATTCCGTCAGCTATAATACATAAATTTTCACCAGCATATCCAGAATCCTGGTTTTGTTTACGCACCATTCCTATATCTGACCGCGCAGCAAAACGTAACTTGGTTTTACTCATATCACTACCTATTTTCTCAGCTCTATAACTGTTTGACCTATACGCAAGCTTTCACCTAACCTCAAAATCATAGGACTGTTTATTTTTTGTGATCCCAAATATGTGCCATTTGTTGAACCTAAATCTTCGACAATCCATTTACGACCTTTGTTAAAAATTTTTGCATGCACGCTAGAAACGTATGTGTCATTTACTACTATTGTACAAGTTGGAGACCTACCAATTGTAACAGTACTACCCGGTATCAATTGTATTTTCATACCCGCCATCGGGCCCTCGACAATTGTTAAATTCCTGTTATCGTCAGTATATTTTTCTTCAGCGCTTTGCGGAGGATGTGCAGAGAAAACTTTTCCATACAAATCACTTTTTATGACTATTATGCAAGCTAAAACCATAATCCACAGCAAGACTAAGTAGCCTAATCTAATTAAGGTTACCGTTAATTCACTGTCCACGATTTTATTCCCTACACTTTCTGTCGCTTATGTTTCACGTGAAACTCATAAATAAGCTACACTGTTCGATTTTTAACTACGAATCACAAGTTATTCATAATTCTCATCAGCAGGCGCAGCCCAAAATAATATCCTAGTTCTACCAATCGTAATCTGATTACCGTCAACAAGCGTGGCAGCATCCGTTCTATGCCCTTCAACATAAGTGCCATTAGTTGAACCCAAATCTTTGGCAATTACCCTCTCAGGAGTTATTTGAATTTCTAAATGTCTTCTAGAAATACCACTATCATTTATAACTATATCGCAATCACTTCCCCTACCTAAAACAGTAACTGCACCAGTTAACAGATATCTAGTACCATTTATTTCTAAAATCGGGTGTTGCATAGAAGAAGATGTTGTAGCAGGAGCTGTAGCGCCCCTTCTAGTTGTAGACATTACTTGCAAAATGCCTGTTGATAAAGTTTCATCCACACTAAAATGTACGTCAACAGGACCTACAAAAGAATAACGTTGATTCATAGCATGATTAGTCGCTGATGTAATTGCTTCCTCTGTCATGGTATCAATACCCCATTGTTCTATTTGCTCCATATCAGATGGGGACAGAGAAATAACAAAATCATTCGGAGTTATAGTTCTCGTTTTAGAAACATTAGCAGCTTTTTCATCCATGTCTTTTTTTACAGCACTGACAATATCCACTGCTTTTACTTCACTTTTAAATCCTTTACTAAACGGGGTTTTTATTACTTTTTCCAAACCTTTTTCAATTTTTTTTAGGTATCCCAACTTACCCCCCTTATTTGAGACATCAGTTTTACAAACATTCTACTTACGATTTTACCCTTTTAATTCACTTTTAAACGTATTTTACATAGTTTAATTAGTATTTACTGTCATTTTTTCAATATTTTTTGTTATTTTTCGCAATTTTCCTCCAAATATTTCATAATTCTCTTATCTGAAACCTTTATACTGGTACCAAGATGTTGAGCGTACAAAGACACACTATATTCTTCTAACATCATTTCGAGTGTTGAATAAAACCTTTCTAATCCATCCAAAGAATTAATTTTTTTCATTATTCTCACCGAATTATTTTTCAAAAAATTCAAAACTTTCTCTTTCAAACAATTAAACTTCCACATCATATTTTGATCATGCTGAATATTTGTTTTAGCTTTCGACAACCTATAAATATACATTTCAAAAAGTTTAGGTAAAGCACGTAATTTTTGCATAGAACATTCTTGTAAAAACCCATCATAAATAATATTATTCACATTATTTTTTATGTTATTTACAGTATGAATAAGTAACATATTTTTCACACTTTTTTGCTCATTTAACAATTTTTTATTTAAATCAAAAATATTTACACATATTTTAATTATTTCATATATCATGTCTTCTAAATGATCTTGAACATATTTTTTAAAACCAAGATATTCTTTTTCAGCAACAAAAAATGTTAATTCACAAAATTTGTTACTCAAATTTTCAACACAACTATTATTAACATAATTTTTAAAATAAATTTCAAATAAGTGTTTTATCACTAATATTTGACAATCTTTAAGGAATAATTCCAAACTATTATAAGGATTTAAAGCAATCATTGCTGTTTGATAGCTATTCCACCTTGTAGTAATCCTTTTAATAGGTAATTTTAAACTATCATATATAGAATAAATAAGTGCATATTTGCATAAATATGTTTGAACACTAATATTTTTATCTGCACACGCAACTTTATCCTCAAACTTTTCTTTAAATAAAATTTTAAAAGAAAAATTTCCACCACTTAGCAAAGGATGATCCGCTTTTTTATCACATTTAATTTTACAAGAACACAAATAATCATATAATTCCACAATATATTTTTCAAAATCAAATATATTTTGCGAAAAATTACTTGTACCATTACAATCACTCGAGCTTTTAAAATCAGAATTTGATGATTTAATTATCTTACTTAAATTTACATTCCGCTTTGACTTTTTTTCGGCATCAATAGCTAATTGATTCTGTAAAACAATCAAATTTCTACCAGAACATAAAACTTTATCATTTTTAACAACCACAAAATTCATACGCAAATATTTAGGCAATTTATTCATTGCGACATTAAAATCATCAAAACTTATTTCAATATTTTTCAAACAAAAAATAGCCTGTTTAAAAGAATCAAAAAGTTTATCATTCAAATAGTAATTCTTTCCAGATAAAATTTCCTCAACATTCGTATTCTTAAAAACCTGACTTGAAGAAACAACACTATTATTTACAAAATCAGAATCGCTATTAATATTACTTTTAGCTTTTACAGCTTCAAACTGAAGCGCTCTATGTAAATTTTTAAAATCATCAAATTGCCCACTGAAATTCTTTATTTTATCCGTAACATTTATAACATTATCAGTATCAAATTTTCTTTCCACATCAGAATAAAAATTTTCAACACTACCTTTAGGTGAATAGAAAAAATTCAAAATTTGAAGCGCAAAATCAGGTATAGGAACTAAATATTTTCTCACATTTTTAGGCAAATTTCGTAACAAAGCACAAACTAAATCTTCCAAAAAACCAGACACAAGCCAATCGAACCTATCAGGCATAATTTTTGAAACAATTTCAAAAGGCACACGCACTGTTATACCATCTTTATCACTATGGGTGTCATAAACATATTTCAAAGGAAAACTATACCCATACGCATTAATAGTTTCAGGAAAACTCTTAGTAGAAATATTTTGTTTATAAACAAAATCATCAGTAAAATTAAGAATTGATTTATCAGATTGTTTCTTCCACCAATAATCAAAATGCCTAGCAGAAACAATATCATCAGGTAATCTTTCATCATAAAACCTGAAAATATCCTCATCATCAATTATTAATCCTAAATTTCTCCCTCTGCTTTGCAGTTCTTCCGCTTTACGTAAAATCCGCTGATTATCCTTATAAAACTTATGATGTGTAAACCAATTACCGTACACAAGAGCATTGCGAATAAAAGATTCACGCGCATACTCTTTCGCACTAATTCCATCAAAATTTTCAATATCAAGCCTACCTAATAGGACATTTCTATCGCTAATAATTGGCAAACCATATAACAAAACTTTTTCTTTAACTAATGTCGCACCAGACTTTTTTGACCAAAAAGGATCACTATAGTTATATTTAACCAAAAATTTAGCATACTTTTCTATCCATTCAGGTTTAATGCGCGCAACCGTACGAGCAAAAACCCTTGAAGTTTCAACTATTTCAGCACACATCACCCACTGATGTTTACCACCATAAAGCCCAGATCCTGGCCATATAATAAAATGAGAACCTCGAGTTCCTAAAAACTGTCTGCTACGCTCATCAAAATAACCTATACTCGAAATAAGCCCCACAAGTAAAGAACAATGAATCTGATCACTATCAGGTGTATCTTTACTTTTACCAAAACTAACACATAAAGATGCAATTTCATTATTTGATAATTTACAAAAATTATTTATTTGAGAAACACTTGAAGAAAAATCATTATTCACAAAATCTTTTTTAGAAATATCAGGTAAACTAATTTTTTCTGCACGAAGCCCAATATTGCTACTCAATTCTATAAGCTGATTTACTATATCATTCCATTCGCGCACGCGTAAATAGTGAAAAAATTCTTTACGACACATTTTCCTAAAAGCACTACCAGATAGTAGCTTAGACTGAAGCTGAAAATAACGCCATAATGTCAAATACGTTAAAAAATCAGATGTTGAAGCATTAAAACGCGCATGCGACATGTCTGCTTCTTCTTCAAAATCTATGGGACGCTCTCTAACATCTTGCATTGAAAGAGCTGCAACTATTACAATAACTTCATTTAAGCAACCATTTTTGTCAGCTTCCAAAAGCATTCTGGCAAGCCTTGGATCTATAGGCATTTTCGCTATAAGCCTACCCATTTTTGTAATCGCATATTTTTTTTGCACAGTCGGTTTAATTTGCGCACTCAAATCGTCATGTTCATGTGAAATTGACCGCGTATTTAAACGAACATTTTTAAACGCACCAATTTCTTTCAATAACTGCACACCATTTTTTATAGATTTAATATCAGGCTTATCAATAAACGGGAAATTTTCAACATCTTCCAAACCCAAAGAAACCATTTTTAATATAACAGCAGCAAGCGAAGTACGTAATATTTCAGGTTGAGTATATTCTTGCCTATTATTGTAATTTTCTTCGCTATAAAGCCTTATCGCTATACCATTTTCAGTGCGCCCACATCGGCCCGAACGTTGATTCGCACTCGCTTTAGATATTTCTTCTATAGGTAAACGTTGTACTTTAGTTTTATTTGAATATCTGGAAATTCTAGCAAGACCTGGATCTATCACATATTTTATTCCAGGTATAGTAAGAGATGTTTCAGCTATATTTGTAGCTAAAACAATACGTGTTTTATAAGTTGGACGGTTAAAAATTTTCATTTGCTGATGTACTGCTTGACGTGAAAATACAGGCAAAATTTCATATCTATCATTTTTTTCATTAAAATGTTCTTCAAGAGCTAGTTGTGTATCTTTTATATCTTTTTCGCCTGATAAAAATACAAGTATATCGCCTTTTCCACTTTGCACTAATTCTTCAACAGCATTTATTATTCCTGTAACTTGATCTATATATTCTTCTTTGCTTACTTCATTATTGTCATAATCATTTTCACAGTTTTCAACAATTAATGGTCTATACCTGATTTCCACTGGATAAGTTCTACCACTCACCTCTATTATTGGTGCTTTTTCCCCATTTATAGAAAAATGAGTTGCAAATTTTTCTGAATCTATTGTGGCTGACGTGATTATAATTTTCAAATCAGGTCGTTTAGGTATAAGTGTTCGTAAATATCCTAATATGAAATCAATATTTAAAGACCTCTCGTGTGCCTCATCAATTATTAGAGTGTCATATTTTTTAAGCAAAGGATCTGTTTGTATTTCATTTAAAAGTATTCCGTCAGTCATCAATTTTATTTGAGTATTTTGGTTCGTTTCATCAGTAAATCTAATCTGATATCCGACTTGTTCACCTAATTTTACGTGTAATTCACTTGCTATTCTAGAAGCAACTGTACGCGTAGCAAGCCTTCGAGGTTGCGTATGACCAATCATACCTTTTTGGCCTAACCCTAACTCTAAACACATTTTAGGTATTTGTGTCGTTTTTCCACTACCTGTGCTACCTGAAATAATTGTAACTTGATGTTCGTTTATAGCTGTTTTTATTGTGTTTTTTAATGCCGATACAGGTAGATTTTTTGGGTAAGATATTTTTTCACAATCGATTAGGCTCATTTTTTTAGACACAAACCTATTTTATAATATTTTTAGCAATCATGAAAATTTCGTGTAATAATCAATATAGCTTGAGCATAAAACACGTTCAGGGAGGGAATATGGATTCTATCGTAAATATTGCTAAAAAGTACGGTATTGATGAAAAATATTTAGAACTTTACGGAAAATACAAAGCAAAACTTTCTTATTCTTTCCTAAAAGAAAAAGTCTATAAAAAATCTAATCATGGAAAATTGATTCTTGTTACAGCTATAAACCCGACTCCTGCTGGTGAAGGGAAAACTACAATTTCTATTTCGCTCACTCAAGGGTTGAATAAAATAGGAAAACGTGCAGTAGTAGCATTACGAGAACCTTCTTTAGGACCTTGTTTTGGCATGAAAGGTGGAGCTAGCGGTGGAGGCAAAGCCAGTCTTATTCCAGCCACAGATTTGAATCTTCATTTTACAGGTGATTTTCATGCGATTACTGCGGCTAATAATATAATTTCAGCAATAATTGATAATCACATACATCACGACAATTTTTTACAAATTAATCCTAGAAATGTTTTATGGAAACGCGTAATTGATATGAATGATCGTCCTTTGCGTAATATTGTTACAGGATTGGGTAGTTCTTCTAATGGTTTTATCCGTGAAGATAGTTTTGCTATAACCGCGTCTTCTGAAATTATGGCGGTTTTTTGTTTAGCTAAAGATTTACAAGATTTACGCACAAGACTCGAACGTATTATTGTTGCCTATAAGTTTGACAAAACTCCTGTTTATTTGCGTGATTTAAATATTGTCGGTTCAGTAATGGCACTTTTAGTAGATGCTTTTAAACCCAATTTAATACAAACTAGTGAAGGAAATCTGGCATTTGTGCATGGTGGTCCTTTCGCTAATATTGCTCATGGTTGTAATAGTGTTTTAGCTACTATGGCTTCCCTTGCTGTTGGTGATTTTGCTGTTACTGAAGCTGGTTTCGGCGCAGATCTCGGTGCTGAAAAATTCTTCGACATAAAATGTAAGCAATCTAATTTATCTCCTGATGTTGTAGTAATTGTAGCAACAGTGCGTGCCTTGAAATTTAATGGTGGTGTACCTATAGATAATTTAAATACTGAAAACTTAATTGCGCTAAAAAAAGGATTTTCAAATCTTAAACGACATGTTGAAAATATGCGCTTTTATAATGTTCCCGTTGTCGTCGCTATCAATCATTTTGATTCAGACACTAGCGATGAACTTTCTTTACTTAAAAAATTATGTGAATCAATTAATGTTGATTGTGATTTTTGTGATGGTTTTTCACGCGGAGGCGAAGGTGGCGTAGATCTTGCTAAAACTGTTTTGACTTTAGCAGAAAATACGTCTTCAAAAAAAGCAAACATTTGCGAAGAAGATGAAGAAAACTGCAATAATTCATCTGCTAACAATAAATATATTCCATCTCCATATGATTTATGCGATAGCGTTGAAGATAAGATCATAAAACTTTCGACCAAATTTTATCACGCAAGCGAAGTGATTTTTTCTACTAAAGCATTAAAAGAGATTAAAAATATTGAAAATTTAGGATTTAACAATTTACCTATTTGTATAGCTAAAACACCTTATTCTTTTTCCGACAATCCTAAACTTTTAGGCGCTCCATCAGATTTTACAATAAACGTCACAAATGTACGTCTTTGTAATGGTGCATCAATGATTGTTGTAGAGCTTGGAAATATTATGATTATGCCTGGACTGCCGAAACGCCCTGCAGCTTTAGACATAGATGTTGATTCCGATGGAAATATTGTAGGTATGATTTAAAATTCTATAAAAAACAGCTTAAGTTTCACGTGAAACAAGCACAAGTGCAACAAAGCAAAAATGAACATTAGAATAATAAAAATATGTAGATATACAGAAAAGAACGCATATGAGCGTTCACAGAATAATATTATAAAAGGGAACTGAATTACAAATCCAGCTCCCTTTCGTATTACAAAATTCGCAAAACTTAAAAATCCCAGTCATCATCATCAGTTGCTTCAGCAGTGCCGATGACATAAGAAGAACCTGAACCTGAGAAAAAGTCGTGATTTTCATCAGCATTAGGAGATAGTGAAGCCAAAATTGCTGGGTTAACATCGACTGATTCAGGTGGGAATAAAGCTTCATACCCAAGATTCATTAAAGCTTTATTTGCGTTGTAACGCAAAAATTTCTTTACATCTTCAGTTAATCCCATAGGATCATACAAATCTTCAGTATATTTTTCCTCATTTTCATACAATTCATATAATAGTGAAAATGTATAATCTTTTAATTCTTCACGTCTTGCGTCTGAAGCTTTTTCCAAAGCTTTTTGATATTTATATCCAATATAATATCCATGTACAGCTTCATCGCGAATAATTAATCGTATTAAATCTGCAGTATTAGTCAATTTTGCATGTGATGACCAGTACATAGGTGTGTAAAAACCTGAGTAAAATAAAAACGATTCAAGCATTGTTGAAGCAACTTTACGTTTTTCAGGATCGTCACCGCGATAATAACTCAACACAATATCAGCTTTACGTTGCAAATTCTCATTTTCTTCACTCCAACGGAAAGCTTCATCAATTTCAGCTGTCGATATTAACGTGGAAAAAATAGAAGAATATGATTTAGCATGCACAGATTCCATGAAAGCAATATTTGTATATACAGCTTCTTCGTGAGGTGTTATTGAATCAGGTATTAGGCTGATTGCACCAACTGTACCTTGTATTGTGTCAAGCATTGTTAAACCTGTAAAAACGCGCGTTGTCATAAGCTGTTCATGTGGTTTTAATGTTTTCCATGACGGAATATCGTTTGACAACGGAATCTTTTCCGGCAACCAGAAATTACCAGTTAAACGATCCCATACTTCTAAGTCTTTCTCATCTTCAAGACGATTCCAATTTATCGCTTGCACACTGCTCACAAGCTTTATATCACCCATGGTTCTCCTTTTGCTTTTAAAGATTTCAATTCACTATGATTAATATTATTGCCCAAAATTTACAGCATGCATGAAACGCAGCCTTCAACTTGTGTTCCCTCTAAAGCCATTTGACGTAAACGTATATAATACAAAGTTTTTATACCTTTTCGCCAAGCATATATTTGTGCTTTATTCAAATCACGTGTAGTAATTTTATCTGGGAAAAACAGTGTTAAACTCAAGCCTTGATCAACATGCTGTGTTGCAACAGCGTAAGTGTCAATAATTGCTTCTGGACCTATTTCATAAGCATCTTTATAATATTCTAAATTATCATTAGTCATATAAGGAGCTGGATAGTAGACTCGTCCAATTTTTCCTTCTTTACGAATTTCTATACGTGAAACTATAGGATGTATTGAAGAAGTTGAATTATTTATATAACTAATTGACCCAGTAGGCGGTATTGCTTGAAGATTTTGATTATACATACCGTATTTTTGAACTTGAATAGCTAATTCTTTCCAATCTTCAGGCGTTGGAATGGTTACATTTGCTTGTTCAAAAAGCTTTTTAACTTTGTCAGTTGTCGGCACCCAATTGCCATTTATATATTTCTCAAAATATTCACCAGTCGCATATTTAGATTTTTCAAAACCTACAAATATTTCATTACGTTCTTTAGCTATAGTATTAGATGCTTTTATAGCATAATAATTTACGCAATAAAAATACATATTTGTAAAATCTAAAGCTTGTTCACTGCCATAATGAATTTCTTCTCTAGCTAAATATCCATGTAAATTCATTTGTCCTAAACCTATAGCATGGCTCATCTTATTTCCACGTTCAATTGATGGAACACATTCAATATTAGATTTATCTGAGACAGCTGAAAGAGCCCTAATTGCTGTTTCTATAGTTTTAGCGAAATCAGGAGAATCCATGGTTTTAGCTATATTTAATGATCCCAAATTACATGAAATATCTTTGCCAACTACTTCATAGTCTAAATTTGGTTTATAATAACTCGGTTCAGATACCTGTAAAATTTCTGAACATAAATTCGACATAGAAATACGTCCATCAATAGGATTAGCACGATTCACAGTGTCTTCAAAAAGAATATACGGATAGCCTGATTCAAATTGAATTTCAGCAATTGTTTGAAAGAATTTACGTGCATTTACTTTTTTCTTGCGAATACGTCCATCATCAACCATTTTATAATATTCTTTTGTAATAGAAATATCAGACATTGGTTTTCCATACACTCTTTCAATATCGTATGGTGAGAAAAGATACATATCTTCATTGCGTTTAGCTATTTCAAATGTGATGTCTGGTATAACTAATCCTAAAGATAAAGTTTTAATGCGTATTTTTTCATCAGCATTTTCACGCTTTGTGTCCAAAAATTCCATTACATCTGGATGATGTGCGCTTATATAAACAGCACCAGCTCCTTGCCTTGCGCCTAACTGATTAGCATAGCTGAATGAATCTTCAAGCATTTTCATTACAGGCACAACACCTGAAGATTGATTTTCGATTTTCTTAATAGGAGCTCCGGCTTCACGCAAATTTGTTAAACATAACGCTACTCCGCCTCCTCTTTTTGATAGTTGTAAAGAGGAGTTAACTGCCCTAGCTATTGATTCCATATTGTCTTCAACGCGCAACAAGAAACAAGATACAAGCTCGCCTCTTTGAGCTTTTCCAGCATTTAAAAACGTTGGTGTTGCAGGTTGTAAACGACCTGAAATTATTTCTTCCATAATTTCAACAGCAAGCTTTTTGTCACCATCAGCTAAATATAAGGCAACTAATGCTACACGATCTTCATATCTTTCCAAATATCTTTTACCGTCAAAAGTTTTTAGTGTATAAGAAGTATAATATTTGAACGCACCTAGGAATGTTGGAAAACGAAATTTTTTAGCATAAACTTTTTTGAATAATGATTTTATGAATTCAAAATCATATTTTTCAAATAACTCTTTTTCGTAATAACCATTTTCTAAAAGGTAATCTATTTTTTCTTTAAGATTATGAAAAAAAACTGTGTTTTGGTTTACATGTTGAAGGAAATATTGCCTCGCAGCTTGTTTATCAGCATCGAACTGTATTTTTCCATTTATATCATAAAGATTCAGCTTAGCATTTAATGCATGATAATCTGTAATTTCATTCGTGTTTTCTGAACCTGTATCAGTTAGTGTTTCTGCCAAAATTCTTCCAATCCTTGACGTACTTTTATAACATCTTGTGGCGTTCCTAATAATTCATATTTATACAAATATGGCACACCTAATTTTTTTGAAATAATGTCGCCTGCTATACAATATGCTTCAGCGAAATTTGTATTGCCTGAAGCAATAACTCCTCTACAAAGAGAACGGTTATGTTCGTCGTTTAGGAATTTTACTACCTGTTTAGGTACAGCTCCTTTAATATTTCCACCGCCATAAGTCGGTACTATAAGCACATATTCTTCATCTACATGCAAAAAAGGATCTTTTGGTTTTAGTGGTATTCTTTCAGCTGGTAATCCTAGTTTTTCTACGAAGCGTAAAGTATTTTCTGAGGCAGACGAAAAATATACTATCTTTCCCATGGATATCTTACCTTATTTTGGTTTAATATTTTATAGGCAACACAGTTGTGTTGCCTTTTTTTATGCATTTGCAACTGCTAGTTGAGATTGTGTTATCATTGCAATTTTATCTGGTCTAAATCCTGCCCAGTGTTCACCATCAGTCACAACAACCGGTGCTTGCTGGTATCCTAATGACTTAACATAATCCATAGCACCCATATCTTCAACAAGATTTATTGTTTCATATGCTATGCCTTTTTTGTCTAAAGCTCTCTTAGTTGCATCACATTGAACGCATCTTGGTTTTGTGTAAACAGTGACACTCATTTTTATTCCTCTATTATAAGTTTATTCAGATAAATCTCATTTATGTAATTTATTTCTTGTTACTCAACAATACTACACTTAGTATTTATTTAAGTCTAGTACCACTATATATTGTGTGTAATAGTTTTTGTGGAAAAGCTTTGTTTTTCTGTGA
Source organism: uncultured Actinomyces sp. (assembly GCA_946998115.1). Lineage (GTDB taxonomy): Bacteria > Actinomycetota > Actinomycetes > Actinomycetales > Actinomycetaceae > ZJ293. Next base: position 31,218 of record CAMPYB010000002.1, read on the forward strand.
ATATAATTGTTTATAACTTTTCAAATAAGTTACAAGCAAAAATAAAACTCTCTAATTTTTGTTATAAACACAAGAGTAAACACTAATATATCTAGCATATTCAATGTGGAAAACTTTATTTAAAAAATTGTGGAAAACTTTTTTCTATATTCATCACATAGGCGTGTCAACCACAAGATATAGAACATGGTTTTGCTTTAACACAAAAATATGACAAATTTTCACCATATACGATTTCAAAATTTTATAAATATTTTATATACCATATTATATAAACAAATTTATTTTCACTATTTATCTCAATTTCTTTTTAGAAATCAACACTGCACAAATTCCAACAATAAACATGACTACAGTTATCAACTCGATTATTAGGCTTACACCAGTTACAGGTAACTGTTTAGCGACCAGTTTAATTTGTTCTCCTTTTTGCACATAATTATTAACAAACACTTCTTTTGAAAAACCATTTTTCTCAGCTTTTTTCACGTACGGAATTTTCATCTCAGGAGTTTTCTTCTCCTTTTGCTTCTGCTGTGTTTTGTGATCATTCTGATCTGCTTTGTGATTATTTTCAAGTTTGTTTTTATCACCATCAGGAACATTTGGTTGCACTTCTGGCTGTACTTCCGGTTTCACTTCTGGGCTTTCAGGTAGTTGAGGTTCTATAGGAGCATAGTCAGGCTTGCTAGAAACTACACGCACTTTCACAGGCACATCTAATAAATGCGAAGCACCATTAGCGAAAACAACTTTAACACGCCCAATAAAATCACCCACACGATCAGAGGAAACATTTCGCACAACTTCAACATGAGCCCCAGCAGGCAACCCCATTACATTATTACTTAAATCAACTTTTCCATAATGATCCACTGTTTCTTCAATAACTTTTAAAGACGATACAGGTGGTATTGGTACAATAACACTGCCCTTTATATTAGGCAGATTAGGCTTTATAGGTTTTTGTTTCACAATAATATCAATTTCGATTTCTTCACTTTGCCCATCACTATAAGTTAATTTAAGTCTGCCTTTATAGTTGCCATTTTTCGATTTATTTACAGTTGTATAATCAGTAACATCTTCAATAATCACATCTTTAGGTAACGAAGATTTATTTACAATATTATCAGTTAAATCAATAGGATCGTTTTCAAATATTTCTTCAGATTTTATTTCAAATTTGAAAGGTTTAACAGTGATAGGAATTTTTATTATCCTAGACGTTCCATTCTTGAATGTAATTTTTACTTCACCTATAAATGAACCACTATGTAAACTAGATATGTCGTTAGTTAACACTTTTATTTTTGAGCCTTGTTCAAGCCCTTTAATATTGTCTGTCAAATCTATTTTACCAAAACGCTCAACATCTTCAGGCACAACAGTATAAGTATCAGAACCTGGCACAACGAGCATGTCACTCCATTTTTGACGCACATTTATTTTGACTTCACGAATAGATTCACTCTTGTCAGGATATATTATTTTTATTTTACCCACATGTTTTCCACGTTTGCTAAAATCAATATCATTATAATTTGTTATATCTTCAACAATTGTGCCTTCAGGTAAATCCTTTTTATTTTTAACATTATCAATCAAATTTGCTGATTCACCTATGAAGATTTCTTCATCAACAACTTGTAAATATGGTTCATAAACTTTAGAGTCAGTTATTTTTTCAAAACTTTGTTTCAGTAAATTTGGTTGCTGATATCCTTCTTTATCAATATCTGTACGTTTCCCAACTGTAAAACCGTCAATATTATTTATTTTTGATTCAAAATATGATCGCGAACTATGACCACGGGAAGTTTCACCAACGTCTATCGCTCCTTTAAAATTACCTATAAGCGCTATTGTTTTATCATTACTTACTTTATAATGAACCACACGTTCCATGCGTGTTAGTAAATCTCCCCAATCACTCACTTTTGAAAGCCACTGATTAAATGCATTTCCTTTTATTTTTGGAGCATTAAATGTATACCCCTTTTTCAACCAATTAAATCCGTTTTTATCAGCATCAACCATTCCGCGTTGAACAAGGTATCCACCTAAGGAATGTCCTGTAGCGTAAGTTTCCACTTTGCTTTCATTATTCATTTCTCTCAATGTTTCAAGCATGCTACCAGCTTGATCTATATCTGAGCCTAAAGCTAAATATAAATCATCGTTTGCATCAACAAATCCTTGTGTACCTCTAACTGCTAAAACACGTACAGTATTATCAGGCAAATATGGCATATCACTTTTAGTTTTAAATATTGCAGCATCAAAACCCGTATCTTTATGCACAAATTTTTCAACTTTCCAAAATGGAGCAAGTTCTTTATGCATTAATTTATATTCAGCTCTACCTTCATAAATATCTGTCAAATCTTTTTTATGATCTAAAACTTTATTAACATACGAATCTTCTCTATACACTAGTTCCATGAATAAAGCCATGTCTCTTGGACTTATATCCCATTTCAACGGATTTTTATCTTTACTATCAATTATTCCGTCACCATCAGTATCTTCCAGTTTCGGATGAGTATTGTAACCGTAATATATTTTATTGTTTTTAGTATAGGTGTACAGCTCCTGTTTATTCTTGAGTCCATCATTATCATCATCGTTGTCAGGGTTCAATGGAGGTTGTCCATACAGTAAATTATCAACAAAACCACCTTCATATCGAATTATACCTTTTGAAATATCTATAGCGGTTTGTGTAGTTAAAGGAATTTTTTGCTCTGTTGCTTCCACTGGTCGCAAAGCGAATGGAAACATTCCCGTAATTACAATAAAAACACAGGTAACAACAGTAATTAAATTTTTATATCGCATTAAAATTTCCTCTATATTATCTGTATGATTACATATTATTAAAAACACTTATATGTTATTATTCCATTTTATTATAATTATTTTTTCAAAAAAACATTATTCACATGTTTTTAATAATTTCCAAAACTGCTTTAGCACTATTTAAAGTAACTTTATCCAAATCCATATAAAAATCTTTTTCAGCACTTGGACCACATAAATCTGAAATACACCTAACGGATAAAAATTTTATTTTATGAAGATAACAAACTTGAGCTATAGCAGTACTTTCCATATCTGTAGCTAAAGCTTCAGGATAATCTTTTCTTTTAGAACCAATATTTTTTTCAGTCACAAAACTGTCACCTGAAATTATTTGCCCCAAAAATACTCTTTTTTCTCCCATATTTTGTGCAACTAAATCTAATAAATTTTTATCTGCATAATATTCAGGTGGCATATTAGGTATTTGTCCTAACACATACCCAAACATGCGAGCGTCTGCACCATTATACGTATATTTAGTACCACAAACTATATCTCCAACACGTATATTCTCCCCCATTCCTCCAGCTGTACCAGCTGAAAAAACATAATTAATTTCATAGGAATCAATTATCGAAGTAACAGTCGTGCTAGCATTTACTTTTCCAACATTGCTTTGAGATAAAATAAATTTTTTATTTAAATACTCAAGCTCCCAAGCTGTTGCAGTGTCATTTATTTTAAATTCTTTTTTCACATCCGCTAAATCTAAAAAAGGCTTAGCTTCTTGTTCCATTGCTACAGTCACAAGTATTTCAGGTTTGCTCTGCTCGTTTTGTGTCATTTTTTTCCTTAAATTAGTAAATATTTAATCAAATATATTTCATTAAGTTTTAAACAATTAAATTTTAAATGATTTATCATTTTTTTTCGTTAATTAGCATTCCACTACATTCACGGCAAGCCCGCCTTCGGAAGTTTCTTTATATTTAGAATGCATATCTTTGCCTGTTTGTCGCATTGTTTCAATAACAACATCCAAACTAACATTATGCCTGCCATCTGACCATAAAGCCATTCTTGCAGCGTTTATAGCTTTTATAGAAGCTATAGCGTTACGTTCAATGCATGGTATTTGCACGAGTCCACCTACAGGATCACAAGTTAGTCCTAAATTATGCTCCATAGCTATTTCAGCTGCATATTCAATTTGTTCTGCAGTTCCACCAAAAACTTGTGCTAATCCCGCTGCTGCCATAGCTGCGGCTGATCCTACTTCACCTTGGCATCCAACTTCGGCACCAGCAATCGACGCATTAATTTTTATTATAGAACCAATAGCTGTAGCAGCTAGTAGAAAATCCTTACAACCTTGCATATCAGCTTTGGGTACAAACATTTTATAATAACCTATAACTGCTGGTATTATTCCTGCCGCACCGTTAGTTGGTGCAGTTACAATCCTATGACCAGCCGCGTTTTCTTCATTAACTGCTAGTGCAAATAAATTAACCCAGTCCATTGCCATGAGTGGATCTGCATTCGTACCAGCCCAGCCGTATTCATCAAAATTGTTGTACCTAGCACACCCTTCGACATTATGTTTTCTATCGCATAATTGTTCAAACAAATCTCGAGCCCTACGTCTTACATGTAACCCTCCCGGAAGTGTGCCCGACGTAGAACAACCTTGTTTTACACACTCGTTCATTGTTTGTAGAACTTCTTCGAGATAGGAATTTATTTCTTCTTCACTATAAATACTTTTTTCATTTTCTAATACAATTTCCGATATTGTAAGTCCTGTTTCTGCGCATATTTCCAATAGTTGATCACCTGTAGTGAATGGGTATTTTATTGGTGAAGATTTTTCAGTTAAATTATTCTCATCTAACGAATATATTTGCGCATTTTCTGGCTCAACCATAATGAAACCTCCACCTACTGAATAGTATATTGTGGATAGTATTTTTTGTTCTTGATCATCAGTGGCAAGTATTTTCATACCGTTGACACAATACGGTAATACTATGTTTGGCATAAATTTCAAATCTTCATTGATTTGAAATTTTACTTTACCTGCTGGTGTTTCAAGTTCACCTGTGTTCTTCACTTTGTCAATAATGGTTTCTAATTGCTCTGTTGGTACGGTTTTCGGTTCATATCCACATAGACCTAAAAGAGTTGCTTTGTCTGTATAATGACCTTTTCCTGTAGCAGCTAGAGAACCATACAATTCCACTTTGATTTTAGTAAGGTTTTTTTTCGAGTGTTGAAGAACCTGCACAAGATCATCGATGAAAGCTTTTCCAGCTCTCATAGGCCCCACAGTGTGTGATGAAGATGGACCTACACCTATTTTAAACATGTCATGCACACCTAGCTGATGGTACTCAGCAGATGATTTTTCGTCCATATTCCACCTATGCTAATTGAATATTTTCAACAGAAAATTTAAAATCATTTACAATTTTCATTTATATTATCAATATTTTTTTCTTTACCCAAGATTTCGAGTTTAAAATATTTCACTTATTTTTATAAAAATGTTTCACGTGAAACTACATTTTTATTTCAACATTTTTACATTATTAAAATTTTTAAACAGTAGATTTAAATAATCCAAATTCATTTACAACATACGGAAAACCCCAGTTGAAAAGGAATGCAACAACTAGGAAAAATAAAATTAGAGCTTCAATTGCTTTTAACCATCTAGGCCCTGGGAGTAATTTCCATAAAAGAGAATACATTACCGCTCCTTATGTTTAATAAATAATTTACCGTACACTTTAGCTATTTCAGCTGGAATTCCGTCAGATTTTTCCACCCAATGATCGAATTTAGCATGTGTTATCCAACGGTGTGTATTTCCCCATCTACCACCTGTTGATGAAGAACAAGTTGTCATAGTCATGAGTCGCGACGTCGGCACAGCATAAGGATTATTAGGCACAGGAGCTATTACTTCGACGCGATCAGGAGTAACAATCTCATGTTCAGTCGTCTTATATATAAGCCAAATTTTTTTAGTTTCAACCGCTATAACATCATCTTTGGCAAGGTTCGGTAGTTTATCAAAATTGTTACCATATGTAAGCCGATGTCCCGCCAATGAAAAATTACCTATTTCACCAGGAAGCGCCGTTTGTATATAATGTCCAGCATACCCTTTGTCAATCACTGCACGGTGGCTTCCCTGACCTATTGGCATCGGACGAGTTCCCGTTCCCCAAGAAGGAACATAAAGCGCACCAAAAACTTCCCCTAATCTAGGTTTTTCAATTGGTGGTGGAGCGTCAAAATGTAAATTTTTAGCAATTTTCGGCGAAGACGGAGATTGCTTATGTAATCTTTCTACTGCTTGTTTTTTCAGCCCATCAACTTCCCAAGTTGTATAGAAAACTTGCCAAACTATAAACAATCCTAAAATTACAGATACCGTTAAACACAATTCACCTATAAAATAAATAAACGCGTAAAACATAGACATTTTGTTTTTACGATGTTTAACTTGCGTATTTATATCGTTCACTTCTACGCCCTTTATATAACCTTTATATTATCAAGTCTTATTTTGTTGCTTATAGGAGGTATAGTAACCATTTGATAATACATTTTCCACCCTAAACCTATTTTTTTAACATAGTTTTTATATGTTTTTATTTCATCATCACTGTTTATTGATTTTTGCATTTTATCCGCGGAACCTATTGCTTTTATTATATACGGAGGAGAAGATAACTCGCCATCTATTATGATAACATTACCTACACAACGTATATTAGTTGTTGGAGTTACCTGTTTATCTTGCACTGATATATTTTTAGCGCCACCTTTTCGCAATGCATTCAATACGGCATCAATATCTTGCTGGTGCACAACATATTCGTCTAAATTTGTAACTTGTGAATAATCTTTCGGTTCTGGCGCATCATACAATTCTATAACTATTCCCGAGCCTTGTTTTTGTTTGTACATTTCATTTGTAATTGCGCTATTTTTTATACTGTATTTATTTATTCTTTCTTCCTGTATTTCTTTTTCTAATACTCTAATTTTGCTTTTATGTTTTTTTATTTGATCATATTTATTTTCAACTTGTTCAATTGTTGTTTTTTGAATAGTTATTGTATTATTTGCTTTTAATGGACTAGATGTCATGAATAAAAACCCTATTGCTATTGCCAACAAAAATAATAATATTTTTAATATTATTTTTTCTATTATTGTCTGTTTTATTCGTTTAGGCGTTTCTATCATTTTATTCCTTGTTCAAATTTTAAAAATATTCTATATTGAATAATTTTTTCAATAAAGGAATATATCAATATATGTGCATAACTATTTTATTTTAATGTTTTTCTATACAGTCATGTTTTTACAGTTTACCTATTTATTTATTTTGTTAGAATAGATGTGTATATGTTTATTTATCAAGGAGTTTTTTTATGCCAGAAGCAAAAAGGCGTAAATCCGATAATGGAAATATGGCTCATATGGACACTGAAATTCGTCCATCATGGGTTGATGATATTAAGCTAAGTCCAGCATGGTGGGCACCTACTATGTGTACACTAATGTTACTAGGGTTGTTTTGGATGGTAGTTTACTATATTTCTAGTGCTATGTATCCTATTCCTGGTATTGGTAACTGGAATTTAGCCATTGGCACTTTGATTTCTTTCTCTGGCTTTATGATGGCTCTTAGATGGCGATAAATTATCACTAGGCCCATGTTTAAAATGGGTCTATATTTTATTTAATATACTTTAATTTTTAATTTTAGGTTTTTTATGAATACTTTAAAAGTTGTTGAAGTTGACAGTGTTAAATACGAAGAAATAATTAATAGCTCAAATATCAACATACCTATTGAGCAAAGTGTCGTTTGGAACAATTTTTCTTCCAGTTGTGGTAACTATTTATTCAAATATTTAGTTGTTTTTGATCAGCAACTCCCTATAGCTACTTTAAGTTTATATAAATATAAGTTGTATAGTTTTGAATATTTATGGGCAAAAAATGGACCAGTTTTCCTAAAAGATTCTTATAGGAACTATGAGGAGGACATTTGTAACACATTGCGTGAATATGTTCGACATAATTTTCCTAAAATTGTTTTATTGCGCTTAAATATTGAAAAAGAAAATAAATTTACTCGACCAGTTATGCGTGTTATACCTTATGACAGTACTGTGATTATGGATATTTCTGGTTCCGATGAAGATATTTTATCTCGTATGAAACCACGTGGACGTCGTGATGTTCGTAAAAGTCTACGTGAGTCTGGTATGCAATGTTCTGAAGAATCATCAACTATTTTAAATAATTTTGATGAAGTTTATGAAATAATGAAAGAAACAGCAAATCGTGACAGTTTTGTTCCTCATGAGATTGATTTTTATAAGAAAATGCTGAAATCTTTAGGGAATAATTGTAAATTTTTTGTTGGCCGTATTGATGGTAAAGTTGTGTGTTGGAATATAACAACGGTTTACGGCAATACTGCTGTTCAATATTATGCGGCTACAAATAAGTTGGCTCGCGATAAATATTGTTATGACCATTTAGTTTATTTCACTGCTTGTTATCTACGTGATATGGGTATTAAATATTTCGATCTCATGGGTATCGGTTCTGATTTTTCACCGTCTTTGCTTGGCTTAAATATGTTTAAAACTAAATTTAGCAAAGAGATAAAATTTGTTCCGCCTATTCGTGATTTAGTTTGTAATTCTTTCCTATATACCGTTATGCTTATCGGTTACAGAGGAAAAAGGTTTATAAGAAAATTTTTAAAACATTAAAAATTATTAGTTTATAATTTTTACGTTAGCATATTGTGTTTTATTAAAACATAAAATAATGGTGGTGAACTATTGTAATTCACCACCACTGCTTTATATTACGTAATTATTTTTCTGAAGCCATTACTTCTTCATTATTTTCTGATTTTGGACATTCGCATTCGTCGTCGCATTCGTCTTCAAAATCTTCCCAATATTCTTCAGCCCATGGATCGTCTATAGGTTGCAATCTGCGCCACACTAAAACGCCAGCAACTACTGCTGTTACTAACCCGGTGAATATTAAAAATACGTTGCGTACTTTATGTGATTTGTTTGTCATGACTTTCTCTTCCTTTGCTAGTGCATCAATTTTTGGAATATATTCTTCTACTAATTTTGTGTGAGCATTTTGCATAGCAGGTGCTAGCTTATTTGCCGCTGTAGACACATGTGGTGCAAGAGCTTTCACAGTTTTCTTCCAAGCTTTTTTTGCTCTTGGTCTAGCCCATTGTTCACCTTGAGAAATAATACAACTTGCTTGTTCTTTGCATATACTGACACCTTCTTGTGCCATACGCTTAGCATTTTTAACATTGTGTATAATTTTATCTTTATCAATATTTGTGTGGCAACAAGTCATTTTTTCTCCTAAGAACTGTTCCCGAGATTTCTATCTCCAGATACATTTTAAGGCTTTAATTAGTTTTATTTAAAGTAATTTGCTGTTTATTTTATTATTGAATTATATTTATTTCTACTATTATGTAAAAATTATACTATGGAAGCTATATTACATACTAGCGAAGGCGACATTCGCATTGAACTTTTTCCTTTTGTCGCACCTGTTACTGTTAAGAATTTTGTTGAATTAGCAAAAGGACAACGTGAATGGGTTAATCCATCTACTGGTGAAAAAATGGTTAATACTCCTTTTTATGATGGTGTTATTTTCCATAGAGTTATTGATGGATTTATGATTCAAGGTGGCGACCCTACAGGGACAGGCATGGCAGGTCCTGGTTACACTTTTGATGATGAAATAGATCCTGAATATAATTTCGACGAGCCTTATGTATTAGCTATGGCTAATGCTGGAAAACGTGCTGGTCATGGAACTAATGGTTCTCAATTTTTTATAACTGTTGCTCCTACTCAATGGCTTCACGGAAAGCATACTGTTTTTGGTAAAGTAGCTAATGATAAGTCGAAAGCTGTTGTTGACAAGATAGCAACTGTTGCAACTGATATGTCAGATCGACCTTTGGACGATGTTGTTATTAAATCAGTTGAAATTATTGAAGATTAGAAATATTTATTTTACAGTTCACAATTTAGGCGAATATTTTTATTCGCCTTTTTAGTTATATTTATTTTGTTTATTTATTGTTTATATGTGTTGTTTAGTGTTTAATATTGTACCTGATGTTTAATATTTATACCTGAGGTTACGATGTCTGATTTACAGCCAATTAATGATTTTGATGCTTATAAGCATGATTGGAATAAGGATTCTTTTATTGATAGTAGCAACAAAGATCCTAATAGGTTTTCATTTAATTATGAGAAACCTGGTAATTTCAAAAATACTTTTTTGAACCATTTCTCTAATAGTAATATAATTTTCACTCAATCAATGACTGCTATTTGTGTTGTCGTATTTTTTATTACATTAATTTTCCCCAGAATTTCTTATTATTTTGCCTATAATCCTGTAACAGTAATGGTTTATCCGTGGACTATGATTACATCTGCTTTTATACATTATGGGTTTATGCATATCATTTTCAATATGATTACTTTATATTACATTGGCGCAGAAATTGAAAAAATTATTGGATCATGGCGTATCGCGATTATTTTTTTGATTTCAACTTTAGGTGGTAGTTTATTTATAAGTTCAGGGATTTTTTATAATTCTGCTGCGTTTTTTGTTTATACTGGTGGTGCTTCTAGTGGTATTTTTGGGCTTTTTGGAACTATTTATGTTTTACAAAAAAGCAAGGGTATTTCTACTACTCCTATGATTGTTCTTATTATTTTGAATTTGTCTTTAGGATTTTTGTCTCCTAATATTTCTATTTTAGGTCATTTAGGTGGTTTAGTTTTTGGAACTTTAACTGCTTACTTGTTTAGTAAATATAAGTATTCTAAAAATTATATTAAGTTATTTATTTCAATATTAATTATTGGTTGTATTATTTTATGTTATGCATTATCAATCATTGCCTTGGGTTTTGATTTTTAATGTTTTTTATATTCCTCCTGTCTATTTAGATAGGAGGATATTTTTTTGTAAATCTTTTATTACATTTTTTATAAAAATGTTTCAGATATCACATTTTATACACATTTTTATTAGAGTTATCCACAATTTTGTGGATAACTATTGCTTTTTATAGAATATATACAGAGTAAGTTGTATTTTTTATAGTTTGTTCTGTTTATTAACTTTAAGGTTATATTTAACTGTTGATAACTTTATGAATAAGTTTTCATAAAATGTGGATAATTTATATAAAAATTTTAGTTGTAATTTCAAGGTTTTTATCATATTTTTCTGTTTTATACAGATATTTTAAGACTTATCCACAATTTGTGGATAACTTTGTGGATAGTTTTACACAAATTACACTTTTGTAACATATGGATAAACTCTCAAGCTTAGATTTAGGTTTATGCAATTTTATCCACAACTTATACACATAATTGTGAATAACTGTGTATTTCTTGTTCATAACTTTATCTTTTGCATTGCTATATTCGTTTTATGGAATAATTTATTTAATCATTTAGTACATGTGTGCATGTGATGAAATATTAATGTGATATTAGTTCACGTTTTCTTTATTGTTGTTGATATCACTTGTATTAATTCATTTTCATTTATCGTAAACAAATATAATTAAATAAAAAAACTCCTCTTACGAGGAGATTTACTGTGGAGATAACGGGACTCGAACCCGTAACCCCCTGCTTGCAAAGCAGGTGCGCTACCAATTGCGCCATATCCCCATTGTCAAACAACTCATCTAGTCTATACTATAAATAAAAATTAATCAAGAAGTTTTAGAAAAATTTCTATTTACATTATAACTGTCATCCGACAGTGGGACTAGCTGGACTCGAACCAGCGACCCCTACATTATCAGTGTAGTGCTCTAACCGACTGAGCTATAGTCCCATTCATAACAAACTTATGAACACTCGAAAAATTTTACACTGTTTTTTTATAAAAATCAACATTCGATTAAATTTTTCAAAAGCTATTATTCATTTGAAATAGTTACTTTTATTCCACCAACCAATTTTGACACTAAATTATACAAATAAGCATACAAAACTGATATGGCTGTCAAAACTACTGAATTAACAATTGCAACAAGTATGCTCAAAGCTAAAACTCTGGAAAAATAAAAATATTGCGTGAGATTAGACACTGCATCAGAACCTACTTGTCCAATAAATTCCTCCAAACTAGCAAAAACATGCATACTATTAAGCAATGCCCAAAATAAACAAGCGCATACAACGAAAGCTATTCCTAATCCCACTGATAGTAAAAAAGAAAATCTCATAACTGAAACCACATTAATGTTGTTCACACACACCTGTGTTTGAACAATTTCCAGTTCACTATCGTTACTATAATTACTATTTTCCATAGTTGCTTTAACCATCCATTCTGTCAAATACAAAAAATTCAGGCAAGAATCGACTAAAAATCACAATTTCTTTTATAATATAATAAAAACAAAAGTTACATATCTTCATTATTATCTATTTCTAAATATTTAGTGACACCGATAACACGATCATCTTCACCAAGTTTCACAAAAATAACACCTTTTGTCACACGTCCAGTCCTATTCACTTCATTAACATTGACGCGCACAATGTTACCATTTTGCATAATTAGCATGACTTCATCATTATCTTTGACACTTACAGCACCTGCAAGGCTACCAATTTCCTCAACAGAATTAGCTACCTTCACACCGAGACCGCCACGATTTTGAACTCTATACTCACTAATATGTGTACGTTTAGCAAATCCACCCTCAGTCACAGTAAGCAAATCAGAAGTGTCATCAACCACTTGCATCGTCAATACTTCATCGTCATCACGCAAACGTATACCAATAACACCTTGAGTTGCACGTCCACGCGGAGGCAAATCTTCATCACTAGCACTAATACGCAAAGACTGGCCTTTTCTTGTAACAAAAATCAAATTATCATCATTTGTTACAAGTGCCGCACCTACTAGTTTATCAGTTACACCTTTTTCGTCTTCACGCAAACGTATACCAATAACACCACCAGTAGCGCGAGTCGAACGATATGCAGTAAGAGAAGTTTTCTTTACTATACCTTGAGCTGTTGCTAATACTAAAGCTTTATCGTCATCAAAACTATCCACAGATAAAACTTGAGCTATAGTTTCGTTTGGCTCGAAAGCTAATACATTCGCAATATGCTGTCCTTTAGAATTACGTCCACCTTCAGGTAATTCATAACATTTAATTCGATACACTTTACCAAGGTTTGTAAAGAACAAAAGGTAACTATGACTTGAAGTAACAAAGAAATGTTCAACAATATCATCTTCACGCAAAGTTGCACCTTTTATTCCACGTCCACCACGATGCTGAGAACGATAAACATCAGCAGATGTTCTCTTCACAAAGCCCGAATGTGTTATAGTAACAACGCTTTCTTCTTCTGGAATAAGATCTTCAAAAGACATTTCCTGCTCATAAGGTAAGATTGCTGTTTTACGCTCTTCACCATATTTATCAACAATTTCTTTCAGCTCTTTAGAAATTGTTTCATACTGCAATTTTTCACTAGCGATAAGCTCACGGTAACCTTTAGCTTTCGCTTCTAAATCTTCATACTCACTTAAAATCTTTTGACGCTCCAAAGCGGCGAGACGGCGCAACTGCATAGCTAAAATAGCATCAGCTTGCACCTGATCAACACCCAGAAGCCCCATTAATCCTTCGCGAGCGTCGTCGACGGTCGGAGAACGTCTAATTAAAGCTATAACTTCATCGATGTTTTCTAATGCTCTCAAATATCCGCGCAAAATATGCAGACGTTCTTCCGCTTTCCTTAGACGGAATTTTGTTCGTCTGACTATAACATCAACTTGATGTTTAACCCAATAGTAGATAAAACCGTCTAAGGAAAGGGTGCGTGGCACACCGTCGACAATCGCGAGCATATTCGCAGGAAATGAATCCTGCAATTGTGTGCGTTTATACAAGTTATTCAGCACAACTTTAGCTATCGCGTCTCTTTTTAGAACTATAACTAGTCTTTGCCCTCCACGTTCAGAGGACTCATCGCGAATATCAGCTATTCCTTGTATTTGTCCATCTTTTACTAGTTGAGCGATTTTTGCCGCTAAATTATCAGGATTTACTTGATATGGTAATTCTGTTACAACTAAACATTGTCTGTTTTGTATTTCTTCTACATTTACTACGGCACGTTGAACTATAGATCCTCGACCTGTTCTGTAGGCTTGTTCAATACCTTTTTTACCTAAAATTGTAGCACCAGTAGGAAAATCTGGGCCTTTAACCCTTTCTAATAATGCTTCTAATAATTCTTCACGTGTCGCATTCGGGTGTGTCAGATACCATTGCACGCCATCGGCTATTTCACGTAAATTATGTGGAGGTATACGTGTTGCCATACCTACAGCTATACCTTCACTACCATTTATTAAAAGATTCGGGAATCTTGCAGGTAAAACTGTTGGTTCGAGATTTTTTCCATCATAATTTTCTACAAAATCTACTGAATCTTCATCAATATCGCGCACCATTTCCATAGCTAAAGGTGCCATTTTACATTCCGTGTACCTCGATGCGGCTGCTCCTAGGTTTCCTGGTGAACCAAAATTACCTTGTCCAGCAACTAATGGTGCTCGCATTGACCAACTTTGAGCAAGCCTTACTAACGCATCATATATAGCAGCATCACCATGAGGGTGATAATTTGACATTACGTCACCAACAACGCGCGCACATTTAGAGAAACCAGCAGATGGTCGGAAACCCCCATCATACATACCGTATATTACTCTACGGTGAACAGGTTTTAAACCATCGCGAACTTCTGGTAATGCACGTCCAACTATAACACTCATGGCATAGTCAAGATATGACCTTTGCATTTCTTTTTCCAGATCAACTTTTTCAATATAACCATGATTGTATTCACTGTTATTTGTTGTACTTGATGTTTTTTCTGTCAATTTTCTGCCTTCTCTTTATTGTTATATGTCTAAGAAACGTACATCGGTAGCGTTACGTTGTATAAATCCTCTACGTGATTCAACATCTTCACCCATTAGTACAGTAAATATTTCATCAGCCGATGCGGCATCATTTAATGTCACTTGTTTTAATATTCTAAATTCAGGATCCATTGTTGTTTCCCAAAGTTCACTGGCATTCATTTCACCCAAACCTTTATATCTTTGTATACCACTTTCTTTAGGTAATTTTTTGCCAGCTTTTAAACCATCTTTCACGAGTTGCTCTTTTTCTTTGTCAGAATAAACAAACTCATGATGAGAATTTGTCCATTTTAATCTGTATAACGGTGGTGTTGCCAAATAAACATATCCATTTTCAATTAACGGTTTTAAGTATCTGAATAAGAATGTTAACAGCAGTGTAGCAATATGTTGACCATCAACATCAGCGTCAGCCATTAATACAATTTTGTGATATCTAAGTTTATTGATATCAAATTCTTGACCTATTCCTGTTCCGAAAGCTGTTATCAATGCTCCAATTTCGTTATTAGATAAAGCCTTGTCTAATCTTGCTTTTTCAACGTTTAATATTTTTCCTCTAATAGGCATGATAGCTTGATGCTCAGGATCTCTACCACCAACAGCACTACCACCAGCTGAGTCACCCTCTACAATAAATATTTCACAATGTTCAGGATTCCTGCTAGAACAATCACGTAATTTACCAGGCATAGACGCAGATTCTAATATTCCTTTACGCCTTGTTGCTTCCCTAGCTTTTCTAGCTGCTACACGTGCAGCTGCAGCCGATTGTGCTTTGTTTATTATACTTTTTGCATCTGCAGGATGTGAATCAAACCAGTCTGTTAAATATGCATAAAGTTGTTGTTGTACGAATGTTTTAGCTTCCGTATTACCTAATTTAGTTTTAGTTTGTCCTTCAAACTGTGGGTTTGTTAACTTTACAGAAATAACCGCTGTAAGACCTTCACGTATATCATCGCCAGTTAAATTATCATCTTTTTCTTTCAGAATATTTTTTTCTCTAGCGTATTTATTTGTTATGCTCGTAAGAGCAGTCCTGAATCCCTCTTCATGTGTTCCACCTTCAGTCGTATTAATAGTATTTGCATACGTATACAACGATTCTGAATACGAAGTTGTCCATTGCATTGCTATTTCTAAGCTTAGTGTTTTATCTTCACTTTCTGCTTCAAAATCTATTATCTCTGGGTTCACAATTTCCGTTTTTTTAGTGGAGTTTATGAATTTAACGTAATCTCTTAACCCACCTTCATAGCAATATGTTACTTTATTTATTTGTGATTGTTCATCGTCTTCACCGACAATTTCGTCACCTTTTGTTTCATGTCGCTCATCTACAAGAGTAAGCGTAAGTCCTTTATTTAGAAACGCCATTTGTTGGAATCTTGTTCTAAGTGTTTCAAATGAATAAGTCGTCGTTTCAAAAATATCTTCATTTGCCCAAAAAGTTACTGTTGTTCCCGTTTTTGTTGTCTGCTCACCTTTGCGTAAAGGTCCTGTAGGATTTCCATTTATAAAGTCCATATTCCATTTATAGCCGTCACGACAAACTTCAACTTCAAGTTTTTTACTCAAAGCATTTACTACAGAAACACCTACACCGTGCAAACCACCTGATACAGCGTAACCGCCACCACCAAATTTTCCACCAGCATGTAATATTGTTAAAACGACTTCAACAGCAGGTTTCCCTTCAGTAGGATGAATATCCACTGGTATTCCACGACCATTATCAACTACTTTTACTCCACCATCTTTAAGTAGAGTTATCTCTATATGAGTACAATATCCAGCTAATGCTTCATCAACTGAATTATCTACTACTTCATATACTAGATGATGTAGTCCTCGTTCACCTGTTGAACCAATATACATTCCTGGACGTTGACGTACAGCTTCCAAGCCTTCTAAAACTGTAATATTTGTTGCATCATACTCTTTTTTTGAAGTTTCATTTTGGTCGTGTTCTACCACTTGATACTCTCCATTATTTATTTACGAAAAAACTATGTCTATTCTACCTTTTTTTAATAGTTTTTTCACTTACTTTATCTTTATTGTGCATTATTAGGCTAATAATCATATTCTTACTACTTTTCAATAGCCCCCTATTGGTTTATTTTAAGCGTACTCATTTAGCCATATGTGTCTCTTGGGCCTCTACCTTTTATTCGCCTGTCACTAAAATATTGTTTCGGAGCTTTCGGACCTTCTATTTTTATTTTTTTAACCAAATGTGAATTGAAATAATCATCTAGTTCTCTTTGCATTTTTGCTTGTAGCAATCTCATTTTACTTGCCCACATTGTAGATGAACAACACAAGTATAAAGTATCATTTTTAAAATCTTTTATTTTTACATTTTTAGCTATATATTCGCCAACTATTTCTTTCCAAGAAGTAATTATTCTTACTTTTAATAATTCTTTTTCCCAATGCATTATTTCTATAAGAGTGTCAAAACAGTCACCTATTTTTACAATATCATTATATTTTGATGCAAATAGTTTTTCGTTGAAATATTTCTTTTTATCCTCATTTTTTTTATTTTTATAATATTCTTTTATTTTTTGTTTAATTTTGGGATCTAATTTCATTAAAGTGAATTTTTCTTCAACAACTTTTTTTACACGGTTTTCTATTTCTTCATTTGATAGTTGCATTATTCACACTCTTTTATTTGACTAATACCATCTATATTTTTTACGTTATATTTTTTAGCTTTTATTCCAATAGGTATATCATTTTCAACAGCAACAGTTATAAAAACTTGTTCAATTTTCTTCATTATTTCTATTATACTTTTTCTTCTATTTTCGTCTAATTCCGCAAATACATCATCTAATATAAGTATTGGATCAGTGTTGAATATTTCCTTTATTAGTTCGTGTGAAGCAATTTTTAACGCTAATACGCTCGACCATGTTTCACCGTGACTTGCATATCCTTTTATAGGTAGATTATCTAAATAAAAATCTATATCATCCCTATGAGTTCCAATAAGATTTATTCCTCTTTCTATCTCTCTATTTTTATTTTCATCTAATATTTGTAAATATTTTTCTTTTATTTCTTTAATCGATTGATTTTCACTAATATTTTTTCCATATTTTTCTACACTATTTTTATATATGATATTAATTTTTTTTGTGTCATTAGAAACTTTCTCATATGCACATTGGAGTAAAGGCTTTATTTTAGTAATTATTTCCATTCTTATTTTTAATGTTTTAGCAAATAATTCAGCTAATTTTTCATTCCAAATTTGTAATATATTTTCATCATTTATTTGTCTTATTTTTAATGTTTTCAGCAAAGCGGCTCTTTGTTTTAAAACCCTGTCTATTTCTATTCTTACACCCATATAAGTCGGATATATTTGTGTTGCCAATTCATCAATAAAATTTCTCCGAACACTTGGATCAAGCTTTATTATTTGTAAATCTTCAGGAGCAAAAATTATTGTCTTTATTTTTCCCAATATTTCTTTATTGTTCACATTATTTTTATTTAATCTTGCCCTATTAGGTTTACCTTGAATTACTTCTAATTCAATAAGAGTTTTATAATCATTTTCTTCAACTTTCGCACGAAGTATTGCCCCTGTAGGAGGTGCTTCATTTTTGTTTTCACATCGTATTAATGCGTTATCATTTTTATTTCTATGTGAACTAAAAGTTGATAGATACACTATTGCTTCAACTAGATTAGTTTTTCCTTGCCCATTTTTACCAACTAAAATATTTATTCCTCTAGGGAAAGAAATAACTAGTTCTTTATAAGACCTGTAATCAGTTAAAGCAAGATCCGTCACATGCATCTTTTTACTTTCACTATTTACGCACAGGCATTAATAAATATTTAAATTCTTCCACAGCCTCATTATTTTCATCACTCCATCCTTTTATAAGTATTGCTTTATTCGGATGATTGAAGAAAAATTTAGCATATTTTGCTTCTAAAACGCTTAAACCTTCTAGTAAAAATGTAGGATTGAACGAAACAGTTATTGTTTCACCGTTTAAATTAGAACTTATACTTTCACTAGCTTGTGTTTCGTCACCGCTTCCAGCTTCTAAAATTATTGCATCCTCATCGAAATTAAATGTCATAGGTTCATTAGGATTTAAAACTATTCCTACACGTTTTATTGACTCTATAAGTTCTTTTGTTTCAACTAAAGCAGTAATTGGTGTTTGTGTTGGAAATAGTTCATCAACTCGTGGATATTCACCTTCACGTAAAGATGATATGATTTGCTGTCCAACTGTTTCAAATCCTATCAACGTACTTTCTTCACCATTGTTGTTTAAACCGACACTTATATTTCCAGTGTTATTTAATGAACGACCAATATCATATAAATTTTTAGCTTTTATTAAAACTGAAATATTTATATTTTCATCTTTAGGATTCCACTGTAATTCACCTTTTGAAAGTCTAAATCTATCAGTAGTTGTCATGGATATTTTATTTCCAATAAAATCTATTTTTACACTAGAAAGCACTGGAATCATGTCATCTTTAGAAGCTGATATTTTAATTTGATTAATAAGATTAAAGAAACTTTGTGAATCAACTGTTCCTAAAATTTGTGGCATGTCATTTATGCTAGGATATTCATCAATATTCATTGTTGGTAAAACAAACTTTGATGTTCCACATTTTATTAATGCTTTACTTCCATCTAAAGTTATTGTTACTGGTTTATTAGGAAGTAGCTTAGAGATATCAGCTAAAAGTTTACCTGATACTAAAATTTTTCCTTGCTCTAAAACTTTAGCTTCAATCTGACAAGTAGCAGATGCATCGTCACCAACTGATTGTAATGTTACTGTTTCGTCTTGAGCAATGATAAGTACACCCATTCTTATAGGAGAAGTACTTTTGGTTTGTAACATATGTGATACCCAAACTACAGCGTTGGTCAATACAGATTTATCTAATGTAACTTTCAAAGCATCTCCTTATAAATACT
Source organism: uncultured Actinomyces sp. (assembly GCA_946998115.1). Taxonomy (GTDB): domain Bacteria; phylum Actinomycetota; class Actinomycetes; order Actinomycetales; family Actinomycetaceae; genus ZJ293. The sequence goes on from CAMPYB010000002.1 coordinate 51,112, forward strand.
ACACGTATACTGTAGATTATAATTTATATTTTTTACTCTATAAAGATTTATTATATGCACAGTTAAATGATATTTGTTTTTATATAAAAATTTTTTTAATTAAATATTAATTACATTATGTCTTGTGGATATTGTGTAAAAGTAGTTTTTTTATTTGAATATGAATGTTTTTAATTGTGGATAACAATTGTCAATATCTTGTGAATATGTTTTTAATTGTGGATAACATTTAATATGCACATTTAACACACATTTAAAAACTTAGTTTTCCACAAAAAAGTTTAGTTTTCCACAGAGGTTTATGAGAATCTATTTTTATTTATTTGACTAGAAAGAGCAGTAATATGAAAGTATGCTTCAGATTCCTGTTTCACTAATTTTTTCATTTTATCTGTAGCATGCATTATAGTAGTGTGATCCTTGCCAAATGCTTCACCTATAACTGGTAAAGAATAACTGGTAAATGTTCTACATAAGTACATCGCTATTTGTCTTGGGAAACAAATTTTTTTAGACCTGCTATTAGAATGCATTTGTTCAACTGTAATATTAAAGTGATCAGCAGTAAGTTCTATTATTTGCTCTAAAGAAAGAGGAACAGTTGAAACATCATTAGTTAATTCCTTTAGAATTTCCTTAGCAGCATCTAAAGTAATTTCAGTTTTATACAAACTTGAATAAGCTAAAATTTGCGTTAAAGCACCTTCTAGTTCGCGAATATTTGTTGTCACAACTGAAGCTATGAAAGTAATCACTTCTGAAGGCAAAGTAATACCTTCACGTTCAGTTTTACTTTCTAAAATAGCTCTTCTAATTTCCATATTAGGAGATTGGATATCACAAATAATTCCAGATTTGAAACGACTAACAAGTCTGTCTTCAAGATTTTTTAAATCTTTAGGATGTACATCTGAAGTTAAAACTATCTGTTTATTAGCATTATAAAGAGTGTTGAAAGTATTAAAAAATTCTTCCAAAGTACCCTCTTTACCTTTTAAAAATTGAATATCATCAATTAAAAGAATATCGACTTTCCTGTATTTTTCAGAAAATTTTAATCTAGAATCATTTCTAATTGCACTAACAAACTCATTAGTAAATTCTTCACTAGTAACATACCTGACTTCGTATTCTGGGTTTAGGCGACACATTAAATTACCCATAGCATGTAAAAGATGTGTTTTACCTAAACCACTTCCGCCATAAATAAATAAAGGGTTATATTCAATTCCAGGATTTTCAGCTACTGAAATAGCTGCGGCATGAGCGAAATTATTTGTAGGACCAGTAACGAAAGTTTCAAAAGTATACTTAGGATTTAAATGAGATTTTTCATCATAATATTTAAACTCTTTTACAGTATTCGGTAAAGTGGATACACTCTTTTCTGTTGTATTTTCTGTAGAAATACTTTCATCAGTAAAATTGGCGCCAATTTTGGGATTAGTAGCCATGTCATTTAAATTGAATTCTTCAAAATCAAGATTTGGTTTATTATTCACACTGGAATTAGTATTTGAAGAATTTATAGAAGATTGTAAAGTTTGAGGAGAAATATCAGCCTGATTAAAAGTATCAACATTGGTAGTAGTAGAAGTGAGAGTACTATCTATAACTGTTGTAAAAGATTGTAAAGGAACATTTAATTTTGAAAGAAAAATTATGAAGTTATTTTTATAATTTTGCTCAACATGATTTTTTATAAATTCGTTAGGAACTAAAAGAATTACTTGACCGCTTTGAAAATCTACTATTAGCTTACATAAACTTAAAAATCCTTTTTCTTTAGGGCCAATACTTGGAGATAATTCTTGAATAAAATTTTCCCAAAGTGTTTCTTCGTCTATTTGATCCATGTCTAATGTTCCTGAAAATAATAAATTTATAAAATCGGTTAAATAGTAGAATTAAAAAAAGTTATACACAAGGTTATACACAAATGTGGATAAGTAATTACAAATATGTAATTATTTCAATTAATGAAAGAATATTGTGAATTCAAAAAACAACATTCATGTAATTTTTGTGGATAAAAAAGTAAAATTTGTGGATAAAAATAAACAAATATAATAAAAAAGAAAAATTTGAGAAAAGTCTTTGACGTAAAGGAAAATAGCGTATAAAATGTCTCTTTGTATTGTTCATATTTTTAAAAGTATGAGATGGTAAATAAAATTACAGGAGAAACTCGTGACAAAGAGGACTTTCCAACCAAATAATCGCCGTCGCGCGAAAGTACATGGTTTCCGTTTGCGTATGCGTACGCGTGCAGGTCGTGCAATTCTATCAGCTCGCCGTCGCAAAGGACGTGCACAACTATCTGCATAACGTGTTAAACAAAGCGTATAGAATGAAAAAACCCTCAGATTTTTTTGAGGTAGTGAAAAAAGGTGTACGCGTACCTAACAAATGCTTAGTTGTACACTATAAAGCCGACAAGAGGAATGTAGCTACTCCACTTGTCGGTTTCATTGTACCTAAAAAACAAATAAAAAAAGCAGTCGAGAGAAATCGCCTAAAAAGACAAATTAGGCATATAATTGCTGAAAAAATTGAAAAAATTCCATTAGGTGCAAAAATAGTTATAAGAGTGTTGAGTGATGCAAAAAACAAAACATCTTATGAACTTGAAAAAATTATCGACAAATCACTTGAAAAAGCTAAAGAAAAAACTGATAAATGTGGTAAATAAAATAATAGTTTTTATAATTATTAAAATAATTAGAGGCTATCAAATATTTATTTCACCAATAAAAGGACCTACTTGTAAATATTATCCATCTTGTTCATCATATATGATACAAGCATTACAAAAACATGGCATAATAAAAGGGCTAATATTAGGATTATATAGGTTGCTAAGATGTAACCCATTTTCAAACGGTGGGGTAGATTTAGTACCTGAAAAAAATCACTGGAAAGCCCCTAAATATTCAGGAGAAGACGAATAATGCATTTTTTTGAAGCGATACTTTGGCCGTTTAAATTAGCACTATCGTGGGTGCTCGTAGGAATACACAGCGCGCTAGTTGCGATAGGGTTTAATAAAGGACCTGGTATAGCATGGATTTTATCAATAGTAGTTTTAACAATAATTGTGCGAATAATACTTATACCATTGTTTTTTAAACAAATAAAAGCAAATCGTGCAATGCAAATTTTACAACCAGAACTTAAAAAACTACAAAAAAAATATAAAAATCGTAAAGATGCAGCGTCACGCGAAAAAATGCGTAAAGAACAAATGGAATTGTACAAAAAAAATGGTACAAATCCAATGTCATCATGTATGCCAGTTTTATTTCAATTACCAGTATTCTTTGCACTATATGCAGTATTAAATTCCACAATAATATTAGCAAAAGGAAGTTATTACGGTTCTAAAACACTAGGTGCTTTAACAGTTCAATATGCTAACGAAATAAATAAATCAAAAATATTTGGTGCATCATTGGCAGACACATTCATGCACACACATGAAACAAACGTAAAAATAGTGGCAATAATACTCATCATAATAATGGCATTAACACAATTTTTCACTATGAAACAATTGACTCTTAAAAATATGCCAGCATCAGTCATAAATGATCCTGATAATCCAGCATTAAAAACAAACAAAATGATGATGTATGTAATGCCATTAATCATGGCAATAACAGGCGTAAACTTTCAAATAGGTGTACTCATATACTGGCTAACAACAAATATATGGACAATGGGTCAACAATTCTATTCAATAGAAAAAATGCCTGTACCAGGTTCGGAAGCTGAAAAGAAATTAATGAAAAAACGGGCCGAAAAAGGATTAATAGATACAGAAGAAGAAATACTACAACCTAAAAAACAAAGACCGCAACCTGTGAGTAAAAAACGCCAAAAAGCGGGAGTGAAAAACCCTGACTTGTTAAATAAAAAAGAAGAACAAGATAATTCTGATACACAAACAGAACAAACTAAACAAAAATTATCTAAAGAAGAAATAGCACGCAGGCGTTACGAAAAAAGAGCTGCAGAACGAAAAGCAGCTGCTAAAAAAAGAAATAAGAAAAAATAATTTAATAAAAACTAAAAACTCATATAATATATAAATGAACTTGAGCAAGTTTATTGAAAGGATAAAATAAATGTCACAACAATTAGATCAGGAGACGATCGCATTACTCGAAGAAGAGGGCGATACTGCGGCTGACTATATTGAAGGACTATTAGATATATGTGACCTAGATGGTGATATTGAAATAGGAATAGAAAATGGTCGCGCACTTATAGAAGTAGTTGGTGAAGATGCGCAAAATTTACAATGCCTCATAGGTAAAGATGGGCAAGTGTTAAATGCATTACAAGAACTAATGAGACTATCAGTTCAAACATCAACAGGAACACGATCACGTGTAATGTTAGATATTGCAAGCTTTAGAAAAAACAAAAAAGAAGAATTAACAAAAATAGCTGAAGAAGCAGTAACATCAGTTTTGGCTAAAAATGAACCAGCACAGTTACCTCCAATGAATTCTTTTGAAAGAAAAATATGTCATGATGTCGTAGCTAAAGCTGGATTAATATCAAACTCAGATGGAGTAGAACCAAATAGGTATGTTGTTGTATATCCTGCCGGAGCTGAATTATAAAATTCACTGAAATTCCTATTCTAAATATTCAAATGACAGAACAAACACAAATAATACTTAATCACGGTTTTAATAATATAGATGAAGAAAATATTACAAACCGATTTCAGAGTGAAACTCCGATAGAACAATATAATTTGCAAGTAAAAGAATTATTTGGATACGCTTTTGAGCAAATAGAATATTACACTCAGATGCTCATAAAAGAAGGACAAATACGCGGATTAATCGGACCTAAAGAATTATCTAGAATATGGTCGCGACATATAGTAAACTGTGCCGCATTATCACAATATTTACCTAAACACGGCACTGTAGCGGATATAGGATCCGGTGCAGGTCTACCAGGAATAGTAATAGCGATAATGAAACCAGAACTCGACATATACCTTGTTGAAACAATGCAAAGAAGAGTGGAATGGTTGCATTATTGTGTGCAAGAACTCGGGCTTGATAATGTAACAATTTTGCATAACAGAGCAGAAGAGCTACAGAAAAAAATAAAATTTGATTGTGTCACAGCCAGAGCAGTAGGAGCTACAGAAAAATTAGCAAAATGGACAGCACCTTTACTGAAACCAGGTGGAAAAATGCTACTTTTAAAAGGCGAAAAAGCTTTAGATGAACTAAAAAAAGCAAAATATGTATTAAAAAAATTAAAACTACAAAATTCTAAAATACATAAAGTAAAATCAGTCATGAATAATGAACAAACAACAGTAGTTGAAATAACTAAAATAAAATAAACTAGGTAAAAATGATTACACTAATAGGTTATAAAAAATGTAGTACATGTGCAAATATAGAAAAATTATTAAAAGAAAAACAAATAGAGTACGTATATAGGCATATTGATAAAGAAAACCCGACAAGTTCTGAAATAAGAACATGGCATCAAAAAACAAAATTAGATATAAAAAAATTTTTTAACACATCAGGTGTATTATATAGAAAAAAAGAACTAGCTAAAAAATTACCAAATTATACATTAGAAGAAAAATATAATTTATTAGCAACAGATGGAAAACTTGTAAAAAGACCAATATTAATAACGGAAAATTCTATATATGTGGGAAAACAAGTAAAAGAATATTTACAATCTTTATAACAAAAATGAAACTGTGCGATTATAAATAAATATGAATATACAACTTTTAACAATTCATAAACTATGTTAATATTTCATTATGCGCATAAATTTCAAGAAAAATTCACCAAATACAGTTGTTTTGGGTGATAATTTACAAGTGTTAAAACAGTTACCTGATGAATCATTTAAATTAATATATATAGATCCGCCATTCAATACTGGTGTTAAACAAACAAGACAAATAATGAAAACAGTAAAAAATGACAAAGGTGACAGAACTGGTTACAAAGGACAAATATACGAAACAACAAAGCTTAAAGCATACTGTTATAATGATAACTTTGACAATTATATGGAATTTCTTGGACCAAGAATTGAACAAGCATGGAGATTATTGCGTGAAGATGGTACATTTTATCTTCATTTAGACTATAGAGAAGTGCATTATGTAAAAGTCTTTTTAGACAATCTATTCGGAAGACAACATTTTTTGAATGAAATCATATGGGCGTATGATTATGGAGCTAAAGCAAAAAATAAATGGCCAGCAAAACATGACAACATTCTAGTTTATGTTAAAAATCCTAAAAAATATTATTTTAATAATGAACAAGTAGATAGAGAACCTTATATGGCGCCAGGTTTAGTTACAAAAGAAAAACGCGACAAAGGAAAGTTACCTACAGATACATGGTGGCACACAATAGTTTCTCCGAATGGTAAAGAAAAAACAGGATATCCTACACAAAAACCTTTAGGTATATTGCGCAGAATAATACAGGCTAGTTCACAAGAAAACGATTGGGTATTAGATTTTTTTGCAGGCAGTGGAACAACAGCAGTAGCCGCAAATCAATTGTCTAGAAAATTCTTTACTATAGATCAAAATCCACAATCCATAGAAGTTATAAAAGAACGTTTTAAAAAGTTAAATATAGAAAATGTAGAATTTATCGACAATAGCATTCAGTAAATGTTTCACGTGAAACAAAATATGTTTTGAGTTATACACATATGTAAAAGATTTAAAAAAAGTAGTAGTATTTATATAGTAAAATAAAGTGCTTGCATTAGTTTTCCGGACAGAAGAGGAAATAAATGGATAACGCTAAAACTCCTGATTCGACACCGTTAGCAACCAGTGTTGCTGAGAAAATGAGAATAATGAAATTGCTTGAAACAAAAGAAATAGGCAAGCCTGAAAAAACTAGAATAATGACTGTAAGTAACCAAAAGGGTGGCGTTGGTAAGACAACAACAACAGTTAATTTAGCAACAGCAATGGCTAAACATGAATTAAAAGTTTTAGTAATAGATGCCGATCCTCAAGGAAACGCTTCGACAGCTTTGGGAATTGAACACACTGTAGGAACTCCATCAACTTATGAAATAATGCTAGAAGAAAAAGAAATAGATGATATTGTACAAGTTTGTCCTAATTTTGAAAATTTGTATGTATGTCCTTCAACTATAGATCTATCTGGCGCTGAAATAGAGTTAGTTCTAAAAGAAAATAGAGAATTTATATTAAAAAATAGTGTGCAGAAGTTTCTTGAAAAACATAAAGATTTTGATTATGTTTTCATAGACTGCCCGCCATCTTTAGGGCTTATGACTGTAAATTCATTTACTGTAGCGCAAGAAGTAATTATTCCCATACAGTGTGAATATTACGCATTGGAAGGTTTGAGTTTGCTTTTAAACACCATAGAAATGATTAAAAATAACTTAAATCCTAATTTGAAATTATCCACAATTATATTAACTATGTTTGACAAACGAACTAATTTATCTCAAGAAGTCGCGGAAGAAGTGAGAACACATTTTCCCGATATTACTTTAAATGTTGAGATACCTAGATCTGTAAAAATAGCTGAAGCACCTTCATATAATGAAACAGTAATAACTTATAGTGAACAATCAGTAGGGTCGTTATCATATCAATTAGCCGCTTTTGAAATCGCAGGGAGAAAATAATGCTAGCATTGGGTCGTGGAATTTCGTCACTTATACCACAAATACCAAAGGATGAAAAAGAAGATAAAAAGTATTCTGATCCTATGAGTGATTTATTACAATCTTCAGGTAGGCATGAAAAAGGTGGATCGCAAAAAGATTTATTAACACCAAAAACAAGCGGACTTGATAAAGCTATACTCAAACCACAAAACAATATGAATGTTTCACGTGAAACTGAAAAATATGATTTACTACCAGTTCCAGGCGCTGTTTTTGCAGAATTATATATAAAAGATATAGTTCCAAACACTAAACAACCTCGAAAAATTTTTAATGAAGAAAAATTACAAGAATTAGCTCAATCTATAAAACAGGTAGGTGTATTAGAACCGATAGTTGTAAGGAAAGCAGAAAAATCGAATAAAGCTGTTGCTCCTTATGAATTGATAATGGGTGAGCGTAGATTAAGGGCTTCAAAAATTGCTGGCAAAGAAAAAATACCAGCAGTAATTAGATCTACAAATAATGATGATGTGCTCAGGGATGCTTTACTAGAAAATCTACATAGAGCTGAATTGAATCCGTTAGAAGAAGCATCTGCTTACAAACAATTATTGCAAGATTTTGGTTGCACTCAGGAAGAATTAGCAAGTCGTGTAGCCAGATCAAGATCGCAAGTAACAAACATGTTGCGCTTATTAAAACTACCACTTACAGTTCAAGAAAAAGTTTCAGAAGGAAAAATAACTATTGGACATGCCAGAGCTTTATTGGGATTGAAAACAAGTGAAGAAATGGAAAAGCTTGCCAGTAGAATAATAAAAGAAGATCTATCGGTTAGGACTGTAGAAAAACTTGTTAAATTCAACGAAACACAAGAAAATATTGTGCATAAAAAAATAAAAGTTGAACAAGAATTTACTCCTGAAATAAAAAGTAAAATAACTCGTTTAAATGAAAAAATTGGTTTACCTATACTAGTGTCTAAAGGTAAAAGAAAAGGTAAGATAACAATAGAATTTAATAATGACGAACAACTTGAAAAAATATTAGAAATAATTAGTTAAAAGTAATATAAGGATTTACAAAAAGCAAAAACAAGATAAAATTAATTTTCAAACTATGAATAAAAAAATAGAGGAATGAAAATGACAAATCTCGGAAATAGTTCAAAAGAGCTAAAAAATACGGAAGGAACAATGCTTGATCCATGGATTAATAACTATGCGCAACGAGCTAATAACCTTCGAGCATCCGAGATACGAGCGCTATTTTCAGTTGTATCAAGACCAGAAGTTGTGTCGCTTGCAGGCGGAATGCCTAATCTAAAAGATTTGCCTATTGCTCAACTTGCTGAAAGCGCAAAAAAATTGATACTAAAAGACGGTCCTATTGCTATGCAATACGGTCAGGGTCAAGGGTATCCGAAGTTGCGTGAACAAATAATGGATGTAATGGAATATGAAAATATTAAATGCGATCCTAGTAATGTCGTAGTTACTACTGGTTCACAACAAGCTTTGGATTTGATAACTAGCCTTTTTGTGGATCCTGGTGATGTTGTTCTAGTTGAATCACCATCTTACGTTGGTGCTTTAGGTGGATTTAGGTCATATCAGGCACAAATAGAACACGTACTTATGGATGAAAATGGTATAATTCCTGAAATATTAGAGAAAAAAATAATTGAAATTAAAAATACAGGTAAAAAAATTAAATTCCTTTACACAATACCTAATTTCCATAATCCTGGAGGGGTCACATTATCGCTTGAAAGACGTCCAAAAATAGTGGAAATTTGTCAAAAACACCACATACTAATTTTAGAAGATAATCCATATGGATTGTTAGGTTTTGATGATGAGACATTTCCGGCATTGTATAGTTACGCGCCTGAAAATGTTATATATTTAGGCTCATTTTCAAAGATATTCGCACCAGGATTTAGGATAGGATGGGCTGTAGCACCACATGCTATAAGAGCAAAACTTGTTTTAGCCTCAGAATCAGCAATACTGTCGCCAAGCATGGTGGGCCAAATGGCAATTTCAGATTACCTTGAAAATTATGATTGGTATGATCAGATTAAACAGTTTAGAAAAATGTATAAAGAACGTAGAGATACCATGCTTAAAGCATTAGAGGATTACATGCCAAATTGCTCATGGACAGTACCGAAAGGGGGATTTTATACTTGGGTAAAGCTTCCTGAAGGTATTAATTCTAAAGAAATGTTACCAAGGGCAGTGACTGAACTTGTTGCTTACGTGCCAGGTACAGCATTTTATGCAGATGGGCAAGGTACATCTTATATACGTTTAGCTTTCTGTTATCCTACACCAGAATTTATTCGCGAAGGAATCAGAAGGTTATCAATAGTTGTCAACAGAGAAGTTGAGCTATTAGAATTATTCGACACAAAGCACAGTGAGGAATAAAAGTGGGTCAAAAACAGTCCGAAAGTCTTGCCAACGTTGTGGCGAAAAAAACTCAAAAAGACAAAACTGAAAAACCACAAATAAATACACAAAGCACAAAGCTTGAAAAACATATTGCAATGGGTGATAAAATCATGAAAACATCAACCCCTAAAAAAATATTAATAATAGCAGGTGGTGCTAATCATGAACGAGATGTGTCATTACGCACAGGAAGTCGTGTTTGTAATATTCTAAAAAATCTAGGTCACACAGTAAAAACTGTGGATTTAAATCAAGAAACAATTAAGTCTATAAAAGAATATAATCCTGATTTAATATGGCCATTGCTACATGGTGATTTGGGTGAGGACGGTTCTTTACATAATTTGCTAGAAATTTTAGGATACCCGTACGTTGGATCATCAGCACGTGCATGTACGGTGGCATCATCCAAACCATTAGCAAAAACGAAAATAAAACAATCTGGTATGACAACTCCCGATTTCATATCTTTACCGCAAAAAATATTTAAAATATGTGGAGCTACACAGACGTTAAAATTAATTTCAGAAAAATTAGGTTACCCATTAGTAATAAAACCATCAATAGGTGGTAGCGCACTTGGAGTATCATTTGCTACAGATGAAAAAACATTACGTGAAGCAATGGTTGATGCGTTTATGTATGGACAGCAAGTTATAATTGAAAAAGCAGTTAAAGGTATTGAGCTTGCAATTACAGTTATAGAATTTGATGGACAGCCGAAAGCAATGCCAATAGTAGAAATATCACCACGAGAAGGTGATTATGATTTTGATGCAAGATATATTGTTGAGCGAACAGAATATTTCACACCAGCACGTATAACTGATCAGCAAGCAGAAAAAGTTAAAAAATATGCTGAAAAAGTACATAAAATACTTGGTTTACGTGACTTGTCAAGAATCGATGTGATAATGGATGAAAAAGAAAATATATGGTTCTTTGACGCCAATGTGACACCAGGTATGACAGATACATCATTACTTCCTCAAGCAGCAAATGCGTATTCTTCTTTTGAGGAAATAATTGAACATATTGTGCAAATAAAGCGATAAATAAGACATGCAAATTATTGTAAAATCTAATACGTGTAAAATTGCTAGATAGCATGTAATAATTGAATAATTGTTCAAAATATTGTGAATATATTTTATTAAAGATAATGAGGGGTAATTTATTATAATCACCCCTCATAATTATTTAGTTTAGTAATAAAAATTTATATATTCGTATTCACTATAAACTTTTATTAATATAAAAATACTTAGTGAAAACAAGAAAATAGTATAAAAATTTTTACATAAAACGATTAAGACCGTCTTCTAATACTTTCTTTTGTTGAGCACCAACCAAAGTTGCAACAACTTCACCATCTTTGAAAATGTTAAAAGTAGGAACTGAAACGATGCCGAATTTCGCTGCTAAATCACGAGATTGGTCAATATCAACTTTAACGATCTTAGCTTTACCTGCCAATTCTTCTGAAAGTTGTTCCACAGTTGGCAACATTCCACGGCATGGTGGGCACCATGTTGCCCAAAAATCAACTAGTACAGGAACATCACTTTCTAATACTTCCTGTTGAAAATTTTCACTTGTAACAGATAATGTCTTAGACATTATTCCTCCTATTAATATAAAACCCACACAATTCTATTATACTTTTATGAAGATAATAAATAATGTGTATGATTTTTAAGATATTCAATACACATATAGGTAAACATAAATATTTATAATTTATTCCATTATTACAAAAAATTTGTTTCACGTTTTAATGTAGAACAATATCAGTTTTGTAATTATAATAATGCGCAAAAAATTTATAACATACACAAATATGAAATATAAAAATAAAATTATAAATTCGCATGTTTATGCTCATTAATGGATTTTTATATTTACATATTACTAATAATCAGTATTACTAATAATTAGAAATAAAATAATTATATTTTATGCATTATATAAATATTTACATATTATCCGACAAAAAGCGTTGAGCGTCGATCGCTGCTTTGCATCCTGTTGCAGCCGCAGTAATTGCCTGTTGATAAGTATGATCAACTACGTCACCACAAGCAAAAACACCTGAAATACTAGTAACTGAATTAGGTTCATGTACTTTAATGTAATTTTTTTCATCAAGGTTTATTTGGCCGTTTATAAGTTCAGTGCGAGGAGTGTGTCCAATTGCTATAAAAATACCTTCAGCTTGAATTGTTTGCGTTGTACCTGTGACATTATTTTTGATTAATGCAGATTCTAGTGAGTTTTCGCCATTTAAAGCAATTACTTCACTGTTGAAAATAAATTCGATCTTTTCATTATTTAAAGCTCGGTCAATCATTATTTGAGATGCAGGCATTTTTTCTAAACTTTTACGATAAACTATGGTTACTTTTGAAGCAAATTTTGTTAGGAAAGTTGCTTCTTCCATAGCTGAATCTCCGCCACCTACAACGATTATTTTTTTGCCTTGAAAAAAGAAACCATCGCATGTTGCACAGTAAGAAACTCCTTTACCTGAAAGGCGTTCTTCATCTTTGAGTCCTAGTTTTCTAGGTTCAGATCCAGTGGCTAAAATTACAGTTTTGGAAAAATATGTATTTCCAGCGGAAGTTGTTATTTTTTTAACATCGCCTGTTACGTTGATAATTTCCGCATCCTCAAAAACTATTTTGGTTCCAAAGCGTTCAGCTTGTGTTTGCATATTTGCCATAAGATCTGGACCTAATATTCCATCTGGAAAGCCTGGAAAATTTTCGACTTCATTCGTTGTCATCAACGCTCCACCGAAACTATATTCACCGGCGATTAAAATTGGTTTTAGATTCGCTCTGGCTGTGTATATAGCGGCTGTGTAACCTGCAGGTCCTGATCCTACGATTACAACATCATGAATTTTCGCTTCTGTCATTTTTGTTCCTTAGTTTTGGGTTAAACAGGTTTTATGTGTTTATGAATATAGAATACATTTTATCTGAAAATATTTATGTATATTTGTTGTAAGTGGTGTTAATACTGTAAGTAATTGTATTCGTATTATTGCAATTAGATATTTTTGTAAATCGAAATACTAATTTTCTTGTTTTTAACACCACTAACAATTTTTATAAGGAATTCAAAATATTTTCTATACTATCTTTAGCGTCGCCAAAAAGCATACTTGTGTTTTCTTTATAGAATAGTGGGTTTTGAACACCGGCATATCCTACCGCCATGGAACGCTTAAATACTACAACATTTTTAGCTTCCCACACGTGCAGAACTGGCATACCTGCTATAGGAGAATTTGGTTCATCTAAGGCTGCAGGATTTACTGTGTCATTTGCACCGATAACAAGCACTACATCAGTTTTTGCTAAATCATCGTTTATTTCGTCCATTTCTAGCACAATGTCGTATGGAACTTTTGCTTCTGCTAAAAGAACGTTCATATGTCCAGGAAGTCTACCAGCAACTGGATGTACAGCAAAACGCACATTTATACCTTTATCGCGCAATATTTCAGTTAATTTAGCAACAGGATATTGTGCTTGTGCGACTGCCATTCCATAACCTGGTGTGATTACAACGCTATGTGCTTCATTTAGCAGTTTTGCCACATCTGTAGCTGTGGTTTGAGTATATTCGCCTTCTTGTCCGCATATTTGTTTGGAAGTTTTCTGACCGAAACCGCCTAGTATAACTGATATGAAAGATCTGTTCATTGCTTTACACATTATGGCGGAAAGAATTGCGCCTGATGAACCTACTAAAGCGCCTACTATTATTAGCAGATTATTGGATAGCATAAAACCTGACGCTGATGCAGCCCAGCCTGAATAGGAATTTAGCATTGATACAACGACTGGCATATCTCCGCCACCTATAGCTGATACTAAATGTACACCTAAACCTAATGATATTACTGTCAAAATGGCTAGTGTCCAAATTGATGGTGAAATTGCGAAAAATATAAGACCTAATAAAGTGATTATTAAAATAACCAGATTTATCCAATTTCGAGCAGGAAGTGTTAAAGGTGCGGATTTCATTTGTCCTGAGAGTTTCAAATATGCAATTATTGAACCGCTGAAAGTTATGGCACCAATAAATATACCTAAATATATTTCAACTAATAATGAAGCAGGTACTGTTGCTGATTTAGTAATATCTTCAATATATGAGTTATATCCTAATATTATTGCTGTAATTCCAACGAATGAATGTAATAAGGCAATTAATTCAGGTATTCCAGTCATTGGAACAGTTTTAGCTTTATATATACCTATAATTGCACCGATTAATATGGCCAGAATAATTAGTGTAAGTGTGACTATAAAAGGATGTTGACCTACTAATTGTATTTGTTGTTTACCATCGACAATAGCGACTTGTGGTTTAGTTTTTATGTAAGAGTATACCCAAGCTATAGCGATAGTTGCGAGTATTGCTATAATCATTCCTGCCATTGCGAAATAATTACCACGTTTAGCGGTTTCGTGTTTAGATAATCCGGCTAAAGCTAGAATAAACAGCACGATTGAAATTACGTAAGAGGCTGTGCAAAATGTGTAAACAGCTTCTAAAACACTGATATCTATTCCTAAGTTGGGCATTAGTCTTCCTTCTTAAACATCTTTAACATTCGATCAGTAACTAAAAAACCACCAAAAATATTTATCGACGCAATAACAATAGCGATAAATGACAATATGGTTACGAGTATATTAGATGAGCCTATTTGTAAAATTGCTCCTATAATAACGATTCCGCTAATGGCATTTGTTACTGACATGAGAGGCGTATGTAAAGCATGTGTGACATTGGAAATCACATAGTAACCTATAAATATTGCCAGTACAAAAATTGTTAGCAGAGTGATCATTGGTAAGCCACTTTTTAATCCCAATAATGAGAATAGGCTACCCGCTATAATAGCACTAATTATTTGTAAAATATTTAGTGTTTTCTTAGAAATCGTTGTTTTGTGTTTATTATCGTGTATGTTTTCTTTACTTTCGCTTTTTATACTTTCACTGGCGTTATTAGCGTTTTGTGAATGTGCGTTTGCAGAAACTTGTACAGGAGGTGGTGGCCATGTGATACTACCATCTTTTGTGACAGTAATCGAACGTATTATTACATCGTCAAAATCAATATTTATCTTTCCGTTTTTCTCAGGTGTAAGAAGTTTGAAAAGATTTGCGATATTGTTAGCGAAAAGTTCTGAAGCTTGCGTTGCTAGTCGTGATGTAAGATTTGTTGTACCTATAATAGTAACGGCATTTTCAGTATTCACTATTTTATCAGCTTCGGAAAGTTCTACATTTCCACCTGTTGCTGTTGCCATATCTACGATTACCGAGCCAGGGCGCATTTTTTCAATTGTTTCACGTGAAACAAGACGCGGAGCTGGACGATTAGGTATTAGCGCTGTTGTAATTACGATATCACTTTGACGGACTTGTTCGTCATATATTTTTTCAGCAATTGATTTTTCATCTTCAGTCATTGCTTTTGCGTAACCATCTTTTGAAATATCAGTATTTTCAATCAGAGGAACAAAAGTTGCACCCATAGAGTTTACTTGTTCAGCAACTTCTGGACGAACGTCGCTTGCGAAAACTCTAGCTCCCATAGAAACGGCTGTCCCAATAGCTGCAAGACCCGCAATTCCAGCACCTATAACGTAAACTCGTGCAGGAGCTATTTTTCCAGCAGCTGTGACTTGCCCTGAAAATAGTCTACCGAAAACATTAGCTGCTTCAATTACAGCGCGATATCCAGCAAGATTTGCTTGCGAAGAAAGAATATCCATAGACTGCGCTCTTGAAATGCGTGGAATATTATCGATCGCTAATGCTGTGATAGATTTTGATGATAATTTTTCAAGTAGTTCGCTGTTTTTTGCAGGTGACAATTTAGAAATTAATATTGCACCATTTTTCATTAATGAAATTTCTTCATCTGTCGGTTGATTTATTTTTACGACAATATCACTAGAGAACACATCTTCTTTAGATGTAACATTTGCAACTTCAGCATATTCACAATCAAGGTAGGAAGCTTTTATTCCGGCACCTTTTTCAACAATAATGTCGAAACCTAAATTTTTTAATTTAGAAATTGTTTTCGGAGTAATAGCCACAAGCGTTTCTCCAGGCGTGCTTTCCAAAGGAATGCCTATACGCATTTAATCTCCTTAATATAAATTAACATACTAAATAAGTATAAAGGATAAAAAACTCAGAACTATTATAAAAACATGAATTGTGGAAAACTGTAATAACTTAGCGCAAAAATAGTTAATATAAGACTTTATTATTAGATTTACAGTATTTTAATATCAAGATGAAAAAACATGCAAATGCTGCAAAAAATTCACCAAAAGTAACTATTGCTCCTCCAGGTGATTTCAATCCTAAAAAGCTGTAAAACAATATGTCTCCAATGCAACGTGAAGGCAAAACTTGGGTTAAAGTTTCAAAAGTAGCGTTAAAAGTAACGCTTGGGAATATATAACCACCACCAAAAATAAATATTAGTGAAAAAAATTGTACGAAGGGTAAAACAACTTTAGATGGAAGCAAAAATTTAAAAATAATTCCAAAAAAGAACCAAAATACACAACCAAATAAAGATGTAATAAATATTGTGAAAAAGTTAGATTTTAATAATGCGGATTCCAAAAATATAAAAGATGTGCCCCATAACAAAATTAACCAGAAAAATACGAAAATTAAACAACGACAAAACATTAAAGAAACACTAAGTGATAAATAATTTTTATGTAAGCAATCTTGTTTTTCGTTGCTTGTGAAAAGAGGACTGAAAGTTTCTTTAAAAAATTTATTGTAGTTCAACAAAGTGAAATAGAAAGGAAATATAAAAACAATAATGCAAGAAAATTGAGTTAATAATATCAATAGAAAATTTTTTGAAAAACTGATGTATAAATTTGCGATACAAAATGTTGAAAATATTATAAAAAATAAAGTTCCTAATAGTGTAAAAAATCTATCTATAATAAAAATTCGTTTACAATAATAAGTAAGTAATTTGCGAAAAATAGGAAAAACAGGAAAGTTATCCATAATCGCTCCTAAAATTGTGAAAAAAAATTATAAAATTACAATATACTAAAAATATTCAGTCGTAAAATTTTAAAAAGTAGATGATATGAAAAGAATAACTGTTAAAACAATAATAATGCTTATAGTTGGAATGTTGATTCTTACAGGTTGCAGTTTTCAAAGTAGACCTGAAAATGATGTCAAACCTTTACAATCTTTAGAAAAAAATGATAAAAATTACGATTTAATATTGAAGAAATATTATACCCAAAAAATCAAATGGGAAAAATGTGATAAAAATTTAACAAGCAAACAAGACTGTGCAAAAATAAAAGTTCCTCTAAATTATGAAGATCCAAATGGTAAGACAATAACTTTAATAGCTAAAAGGTACAAAGCAACAAACCCGATAGGCACCTTATTTGTAAATCCTGGCGGTCCTGGTGGTAGTGGTTATAATTTCGTTGATTATTATGTGCAAGCTCTTGTTTCTCCTGAAATTAAAGAAAATTATAATATAGTTGGTTTTGATCCAAGAGGTGTAGGAAAATCAACTCCACTAGATTGTTATAGTGACAAAGATTTAGATAAAATTCGACAAGAAAAAAAAGTGCCTTCTATCCCTTTAAACTCGCAAAATATAATGACTGAAGCTGAAAAAGAAATAAATGATTTTAAAGACAAATGTGAGAAAAAAACAGGTAATTTATATAAATACATGGATACGATATCAGCTGCGAAAGATTTAGATATATGGCGTCATCTCGTTAATGACAAATATTTAAATTATTTCGGATACTCATATGGTACTTCTTTAGGCGCAACATATATAGGATTATTTCCAAATCGTGTTGGTAGGATGGTTTTGGATGGCGTTGTAGATACGCAAAAAACATATGCAGACTTAAATATCGAGCAGGCAGTGGGTTTTGAAAAAGCATTAAACGCATTTTCAAAATATTGTGCTAAAAGTTCAAGATGTCCTATAAAAGATAAAAATTTTGAAAACATAAGTAGGAAAATAGTTGATGTAATAGATTCTTTAGGCGATCAAGGAATCACTGCGAAGGATGGACGTAAAGTTAATTCGTCTGTAGCATTTGAAGCAGTTGCGTCAGGGTTATATTCGCAAGATTCATATCCAGATATAGAAAGCGCATTATCGGAATTGATAGTGACTAAACAAGTGGATGGATTACAAGCAATGTCAGATAATTTAGCAGGACGTGATTCGAGTGGTCGCTACGATAATTCTACAGAAGCGTTTATTGCGATAGATAGTTCTGACTATTCAAAAGAAGTTATGAATGATCAGGAGATAGCTCAATATAACGAGAAAGTTTTACAAAAAGCTCCGATAGTCGGTAAATTTTTTATAGGAAGTATGGAACAATTGCGTTATTGGCCGACTAAAAACGATAGAGTTAAAGCTATTGTTAAAGAACCTAAACATAAAGTGTTGATAGTTGGCACTAGTGGTGATCCTGCTACTCCATATGATATGGCAGTGGATGCTTCTAAAAATATAAGAAATTCATATTTATTAACTTGGAATAGTTTTACGCATGGAGCGTATGGTGCAGGCTCGAAATGTATAAGTAATGTTGTTGATAAATATCTTCTTTCAGGTCAGTTACCTGAAGAAAAAAATAAAAAATGTAAGTGGTGAGCAGATATTTTTAAAATTTACATGTCTGTGAATTGTTTTTTTGTTTTAATGTGTACTAGTATATTTATGCATATCTTGACATGAAATTTGTGTCTAAAATATACATTATTAAATGTTTTACGTATCAAAGGTGATGATGTGAATATTTAAATAATAAAGTTAACTTGTGTAAAAATTACTAAAAATGTATATAAAATAAGTAAAAATAACATAAGTTAAATTGATATATTTTTAATATAATTTTTAAATTAAGTATTTTGGGTAAAGAAAAAGTATTGAATAGTAAATATTTTAGTTATACAATTTACGATTAAATATTTATAATAAGATTGTAATAAAAATAATTAAGTATGAAGTATAACTAAAAGAAAACGCAAAATACGAAACATAGATAATTTATCGCAATGTGGCGATATGTAGCTCGGGAGGAAATATGGGCCTTGGCACAGGTGGGCTAATTGCAATATTACTTGCTTCAATAGTGCTAATAGTTGTATTAATTGTCGGTCTAAAAATGCACGGATCGTTAGCGCTAACAATAGCTGCAATAGCAGTTGCGTTAGTTACAGGAGTACAGCCATCCAAAGTTGGCGAATTACTTGAAAAAGGTGTAGGAGGAACTTTAGGATTCCTAATACTCATAATTGGATTTGGAGCCGTCCTTGGAAAAATGCTTGATGTATCGGGTGGCGCTAAGCGAATAGCAAAAGGAATGTTAAGAATTTTTGGTGAGAAAAAAGCTCCAATTGTTATGTCGTTTTTAGGTTTAATTGCTGGTATACCAGTATTTGTTGAGGTTGGATTTGTTCTACTCGTTCCACTTGTTTTTGTTGTAGCAAAAGAAGTTGGCTGCTCAAAAATTAGAGTAGGAGTTCCTTTGGCTATATCTCTTATGACAGTGCATTGTATATTACCTCCACATCCGGCTGCTACAGCTATTGCAGGAACTTTGGGTGCTGACATTGGATTAGTTATAATGCTAGGTTTAGTTGTAGGAATACCATCAGCTCTTATAGGAGGACCTCTTTACACTAGCGTTGCCTTACGTAAACTTGCAGCTACAGTTCCGAACGTAAAATGTGATACTGCAATGAAAAATTTTGAAAAATCGGACTCAAAAGTTTCAAGCATTGAATTACATGATGATGATCAAAAAAATGAATGTGTAACAACATTGCTCACGGATTGTGACAAAGATGAAAACCTACCGAGTTTTGGTATAACATTGTTTACAATACTTTTGCCTTTGTTGATTATGGTTGCTCGTACAATAGTTGATCAGACTTTGCCTGAAGCAAATGTTTTCAGACAAATAATGAGTCTTGTGGGTAATCCTATATTAGCTTTGCTAATATCACTATTGTTTGCATATTGGTCACTTGGATTGCATAGAGGCGTGCGTTTGGAAAAATTGTCAAGCATTACAGATTCAAGTTTTGCGCCAATTGGTGGCGTTTTGCTAATTATTGGTGCTGGTGGTGCTTTCAATGCAGTCTTAACTGAATCAAAAGTTGCTCCAGCTTTAGCGGATGCTTTATCATCATTTCCAGTTAGCCCGATAATTTTGGCTTGGTTAATAGCATTAGTGCTACATTTCGCAGTCGGTAGCGCAACAGTGGCAATGATTTCTGCGGCAGGTATTGTTTTGCCTATGTTACAGGCAAATCCGGGTATTAGTCCGGCAATTATGGCTATAGCAATTGGTGCTGGTGCAATTGGTCTAACACATGTTACAGACTCTTTGTTCTGGTTGTATAAAGAATATATGGGAATTTCAGTTGGTGACGCGCTAAAAACTTTAACAGTAGGAACTACAATATCTTCAGTTGTGGCTCTCGTTATAACTTTATTACTACACATTGTTGTGTAGGATTCACTGAAATAAAAAGAACATAAATGGCTTTTATTACAAACGAAAGGACTGAAATGACAAAAATTGCTGGTAAAACAAAGCAGGAGTGGATACAACAGTATCCTGTAATACAAAAACTTATTGATCTTGAAGTAACTGATTGGTTTAATCCTAATGTTTTGAGCGCAAAAGAGGGGTTAGCGCATGTTGGATTAACTGTTGAAGATGTTGATGATGCCGCAATTAGGCTTAAGCGTTGGGCACCGTATTTGGCTCAAGTTTTTCCTCAAACACAGAAAACTTTAGGTATTTTAGAATCACCAATAGTAGCTGTTACAAAAATGCAGGATAAATTGGATGAAATAAATGGATTTAAAAATACTGGAAAATTATGGTGTAAACTTGATTCACATCTTCCTATATCAGGTTCAATTAAAGCGCGTGGCGGAATTTACGAAGTTCTAAAATATGCTGAAAAATTGGCTTTGGAACATGGCTTGATAACTATAAATGATGATTATCGTAAACTTGACACGCCTGAAGCTCGTGCGCTTTTCGGTAAATATAAGATTGCTGTTGGTTCTACAGGAAATCTTGGTTTATCGATAGGTATGATGTCTGCTCGTCTTGGTTTCCAAGCATCAGTTCACATGTCGGCTGACGCTAGACAGTGGAAAAAGGATAAATTGCGTTCACACGGAGTGACTGTTGTTGAACATAAGTCTGATTATTCAGTTGCCGTTGCTCAGGGTAGAAAAGAAGCTGAAAAAGATCCTAGCATGTATTTTGTTGATGATGAAAATTCATCTTCTTTGTTCCTAGGCTACGCTGTTGCTGCACGTCGTCTTGCAGGCCAGTTTAAAACTTATGATGTTGTAGTTGATGAAGACCATCCACTTATTGCATATCTTCCTTGTGGAGTTGGTGGTGGTCCTGGCGGTGTTGCTTTCGGATTGAAGACAGTATTTGGCGACAATGTTAAATGTATTTTTGCTGAGCCGACACATTGTCCATCGATGTTTTTAGGTGTGCTTACAGGTGAACATGATAATGTAAGTGTTCAAGATTTTGGTATAGATAATTTAACAGCAGCCGATGGTTTAGCATGTGGTAGACCTTCAGCTTTTGTGGGATCAAGAATGCAATATCTAATTGACGGATATTATACTGTTACAGATGAAACTATGTATAGGGATGTGGCACTTTTGTCGCACATAGAAGATTTGCAA
>CAMPYB010000003.1 GCA_946998115.1 uncultured Actinomyces sp.
TTTTGCTTTTTCACGCGCGATATGTATTACAATATATTTTCACGCGCAATATTTATGCCCTTTAAGCTGTATGCCATTTATGTTTTACGCAAAGCGCGACTATTTCTCAATATAATCTGATGATTGCTCAGATTTATTAGGCATGCTTGTAACTATAATTTTAGTTGAAAAGAAAGTTTCTTTAATCTTGTTTAAAAGTTTATCAATTATTTTTCCGCCACATGTTTTGAATGCGTTTTTGGTCTTAGCTGTAAAATTATCAACATTTTTTTTCACTATTGGAATTTTATAAAACTTATTTGAATATTTTTTTATTTGATAGTATCTTTCTTTTCCAGCTTTTGCTCCTAAAACATATCCAGTGGAAAAAGTTGCTATTAGTAATATTTTTTTGAACATAACAAATCCTTTATAAATGCATTAATATATAAATTTTACATAGTTTATTTATATTTAGTAAAGAATGTATACGTTTTGCATAAGAGTTTTATTTTATAGTAAAAATATTTAATACTTTTTATTTTATTGATAAAACAACTCATTTGTTGTTAATATAATCTATGTGCGACAACGGTGTCGTACATTAGTTTTTTATTAGGTTTTAATAGATAATATTTAATATGAGTGAAGTTAGTGTTGTTACACCTAGGGGTGTGTGTTTATCTGGAACACTTATTGATCCTGAAAATAAGAATGGTTCTATAGTGATTTTTGTTCACGATTTTTTGTCTGAACGATCCGGAGGGCATCGTTATGATGTTATGGCATCTATGTTTAGGCATGCTAATTATTCAACTTTACAATTCGATTTTTCAGGAGTTGGCGAATCTGAAGATGATATTATAACTCTTGCCAGTGAAATTGAAGATTTGCGTGCGATTTCAGCTTGGGTTCATCAAAAAGGTTATGAAAACCAATTTTTTATTGCAACATCTTTTGGTGGACTTGTGACTTTATCATCTGAACTGGATCGAGCCACTAGTTTTATTGTTATTGATCCAATGTTCAGCTCTATAAATTATGAGTGGGAAAAAATTTTCCCTGCAGAACAATTAGAACAATTATCTCAAAAAGGCACTACTAAAATTTATGATGATTCGCATACTAGTCGTAAATATTTTATGATTTCTAAACAAACTCTAGTCGATCTATCTATGACTGATGTTGATAGCATTTTTGAAGGGTTAACATGTCCTATTTTAATAATGCTAACAGACTATGATTGTGAAAACGCGAGTGAAGTATTCAACGATTTTAACGAAAAATATTTCTCTAAACTACCTGACGGTTCTAAATTAGATGTAATCCGTGTACAGAATGAAAATCCAAAAGCAATGAGTGAAGCTTTAGCTGAAAACGCGATTTCTTGGTGTGATTTGCGATTAAAACTAATTTAATTTGGAATTAATCTATATTTTAAATTAGACTTATGTTTTAAGCTAATCGTGATTAATTTTCATCAACTATTCTGGTGGCAAATTTAAATAATGGAGTATTAATGTTCGGTACATATAAGGAAATACTATCTATACCTGGTGCTTGGAAATTTTCTGTCACAGGTTTTATAACTAGATTTCCTATGTCAATGGTTAGTATATCTATTATTCTTGTAATTTCAACTTTATATAACTCTTATTCTATTGCTGGTCAAGTAGCTGGTGCGTCAATAATTGCTTATTCTGTTGCAGCTCCGTGGCTTGCTCGTCTTGTCGACAGGTATGGTCAGCGGAAAATAATGTATCCTTCTATATTGTTCAGTTCAGCAAATTTAGTTTTACTATCTGTAACAACTATGTGCAAAGGCATGCCTGAGCTTTTATTTTTGTTTAGCATTTTAGCAGGAGCATTTTCTGGTTCAGTTGGATCGCTTGTACGTGCGCGTTGGGCATATATCATAAAAAAACCGAGCCGATTACATACTGCTTTAGCTTTAGAAGCTGCAATTGACGAAATTGTTTTTGTGCTAGGTCCTATTATTGCAACAATTTTAACTACAATGGTTTATCCTGTAGCAGGTTTACTAATGGCAGTAATTATGAACGTAGTAGGAGCTACTCTATTTTTCTCTTTACGCGACAGCGAGCCACTTGTTGTAAAAAGCAAGACGGTTGTAAAAGCTAAATCTTTAATGTTGATTCCCGCAATGTTCGCTCTTTTTATAATATATTTGGGTGCAGGAATAATGTTTGGGCTAATCGATATTGTAGTTGTTGGTTTTTCTGAAGAACACGGAGTTAAAAGCGCTTCAGGTGTGATTTTAGCAATGTTCGCTTTAGGATCTATGATTTCTGCCCTAATATATGGTAGCCGACATTGGATGCAACCATTGTGGAAACGTTTCATTATAGGTGTTGTTTTATTAGCAACAGGAGTTTCGACATTCATATTCGCTAATTCTTTACCAGTTTTAGCAATTGTTATGTTTATAACAGGATTTGCTATATCTCCCACAATGACAAATGTAAACAATATGGTACAAATTACAGTCTCTCCTGAACGCTTAACAGAAGGATTTAGTTGGATGAGCACAGCTATTAATATTGGTTCATCTTTAGGCGCATTTTTAGGTGGCTATTTAGTTGATTATGGTGGAAGCGTATTGGGTTTAAATTTTGCTATAATTTTCGCGTGGATAATGGTTGTTGTATCAATTATATCTCTACCTATATTGAAAAAATCTGATAACAAAATCAAGCTTGAAGACAATTGACCATAAAATAATTGACCGTAAATATTTTTATAGCCTGTTTGACAAAATATAAAACAAAAATTAGCTTATTGCTTTACTAGTTATGATTTTATCAACTAAAATTTTTGCTTCATCTTGTATTCTCTTCAGATGCTCAACACTTATAAAAGATTCTGCGTATATTTTATAAACATCTTCAGTTCCAGATGGGCGAATAGTAATCCAAGCGTTATCGGTTTCAATTTTCACTCCACCGATCGGTTGATTATCACCCGGAGCGTTGAAATATGTATGTTTTATTTCTTCTCCACCTAATGTTTCTAGTGTTATATCCGATTTCGTAATAGAGGCAAGTTTAGATTTTCCTTCTTTTGATATTTTTGCATCTATTCGTTCATAATATGTTTTTCCATATTTTTCTATTTGCTCTTCATGAATTTGATCTAAAGTTTTTCCAGTTTTAGCTACAATTTCTGCAGCCAAAAGACCTAAAACAATTCCGTCTTTATCTGTTGTCCAAATTTTTCCGTCTTTACGTAAAAATGTTGCTCCAGCTGATTCTTCTCCACAAAAACAAATCTGTGATTTTAAAAGACCATCAGTGAAATATTTAAAACCTACAGGAACTTCATATACTTGTCTATTATGAGCATTGCACACTTTATCTATCAGCGATGAAGAAACTAACGTTTTTCCTATATTCATATTTTTCTTCCACTGTGGGCGATTATTTATTAAATATTGTGCAACTATAGCCAAATAATGATTAGGATTTAATAGCCCTTTCTTTGTGACAATACCATGCCTGTCAGCATCAGCATCATTTCCGATACCAATATCATAATTGTCATCTAAAACTGTTTTCGCTAAAGTTCTCATTGCATATTTTGATGAACAGTCCATTCTTATCTGCTCATCCCAATCTAAAGGCATAAATGACCATGTAGGATCTATTGTTTTATCAATTACCTTTAAATTTATTCCATATTTTTTTTGTATTTTTTGCCAGTAATCAACACTTGCCCCACCGAGCGGATGAACACCTATTTTTATGTTTGCATCTAAAATTGATTTAAAATCAATTATATTTTCTAAATCATCAATATATTCTTCACAAATATTTTCATATTGCAAATTTGGGTTCTCAAGAATCATATCTGCTGGTATTTTTGCAATATTTTCCCAACCATTTTTTAATAATTCATTTGCTCTATTTGCTATAAAAGTCGTTATTGAACTCTGAGCTGGTCCTGCATGCGGTGGATTATATTTGAAACCTCCATCTTGCGGAGGATTATGTGAAGGTGTTACTACTATTCCATCGCTTAGTTCTGTATTTTCACTATCGGAATTAGCTTTAAGTATCGCATAAGAAATAACTGGTGTAGGTGTGAACGGAGAATTTTTATCTAATATAACTTTTACATCATTTGCCAATAAAACTTGTAAAGCTGTAAGCAAAGCAACTTCAGATAGTGGATGAGTGTCACGACCTATAAACAGTGTGCCGTTGATATTGTTTTCGCGCCTGTAATCTATTATTGCTTGCGTTATTGATAAGATGTGTGCTTCATTGAAACTATTCTTTAAACTGGTACCTCTATGCCCACTAGTGCCGAATGAGACTTTTTCGTTGTTATTTTCAGGGTTAGGTTTTGAAGCGTAGTATGCTTCCAATAATTCATCTACATTTACTAAATCTTGCGGTTGCGCTATCTGTCCAGCTCTGTCATACATAGTATATATAATTGCATATTTTAATTAAATTGTTAAAAGTTTTACACATTTTTTAAAAAAATCTGATTATGGCGAAATATCTTGATAAAATCGTTTTTATGAGTAAAAAAAATCGAAAAAACCCTTTAAAATCACAGGGTAGTGTAGAAAAAAAATATAAAGTTCCTTTTGTCGTCAGGCCTTTTGAAGGACTCAAATTTGAAGCAGATTTTGTTGCAATGCGTGAATTAGTTCCTGCTGGTACTATTACCGCTCAAACTAATGATAAATATGGTAAACGCGATGTGACTTTTGTCAGTTTGCTCCCTAATTTTGCACAAGCAGTAGTTAACTCTAAAGGCAAGATTATGGTTGCTCTACAAACACAAATTAACAGTGGTGATCCTAGTCATGATTTAGGACTAATATTAGAAAAAGCTTTAAATGCTGATAATGAAACAGTAATTACCGGTGTTGATGTGCGACAACCAGCTCCTCGTTTGCAAGAAATGCTAAATAACGAATACGAATGCGTTGCTCAAGTGCATGAAGATTGCTCTTTCTGGTTTGATGAAAAAATAGATGATGAAAATATTGCAAAAGCTATTGAAAATAGTCGAGAAAATATTATTCCAACAAAAGAAATAGCAGGCGTAAAGAGTGCATATTGGTGCAAGTTTAATAAAGAGTTTATACGCTGGGTTTTAACTGATGATGAACGTGAAGTATACAATGCTCTAGCTCGTCTCAAAGTTGAAGGATTATGCGACTTAGGGGAAGGCAGTAAATTCGCGGGAGCTTTCCGTGGCTTAGGACTTATAGTGCCTGTTTGGGAAGTTGCTGAAGGCATGAGTTTTGAAGATACAGAAAAAGCTATGCAAAAATTAGCTTCAAATATGCAAAAACAACTGGCAAACCTTGAACCTTTAACTGATGAACAAAAACGTGTACGAGCTGGACTCGTCAGCCGTCAAGTATCATTAAGATAATATTTGAAAAATTTTTTGCAAAAACATGATAATTGTACAGTTTCGGAGATATTATGACTAATACGAATGGTGATAAAAATTTTTCGGGTGTAGCAGTAATTATTCCTGCAAAAGATGAACAAGAGCGTATTGCGTCCACTATAAGAGCCTGCAGAGGCATACCTGGAGTTGACTTAATAATTGTAGTCGATGACGGGTCAATTGATAACACTCAGCACGTAGCTAGAGCTGCTGGCGCAGTTGTAGTACGTCATAGTGTGAACAGAGGCAAAGCGGCAGCTATGGAAACAGGAGCAAAAGTTGCTTTCATGCGTGACGATCCTGACACTGATGGACGCCTGCTATTGTTCATAGATGCGGATTTATCAGATAGTGCTGCTGAATGCTCGCCTTTAGTGGAAGCTGTGCAAAAAGGTGATACTGACTGTGCTATAGCCTCCTTTCCGCCTCAAAAAGGAGCAGGAGGTCACGGTATAGTTACAGGATTTGCAAGAAAATCTATATATAGAGCTACTGGTTGGCTACCGCGCCAACCACTATCAGGTCAACGTTGTTTAACAAGAGCAGCAATGCATTCCGCTATGCCTCTTGCAAGAGATTGGGGTGTTGAAACAGCGATGACTATAGATTTGCTGGTTAAAGGATTTACTGTGCAAGAAATTCCTTGTAATTTATCACATAGAGTCAGTAAAAATGATTTTGCTGGATATTTACATAGAGCTAAACAGTATAAAGGCGTTTTACTTGCTGTTTTGAGCCGTAAAATACGTGGAATTAAAGCTGAATATAAAGATTATGAAGAAAATAGTAAAACACAAGAATTTTCAAAGCCTTACAGGGCACGTCAATAAGTGGTACTGAAAATATTTAGGAATAACAATGAATATTTATGCAGTAAACTGGCAATTTTGGTTTACATTTTTAGCTATAATTTTAGCTTTAATTTCGATATTTTTTACTTTTGAAAATTGGAAAACTTTACGCTTATTCATGATGCTACAAAAAAGAGCTAGGCATAGCAGACAATTAATTCCAACAACAAAAGGAGGCATAGCTCACGTTATATACAATCCTACAAAAAATGTTGATTTCAGAGAATTAAAAGAAAAAGTAGCTATTGTAGCATCTCAAACTGGCATGCAACCTCCTAAATGGGTTCCTACAACTGTTGAAGACAGTGGATATAAAATGGCAATTAACGCTGTAAAAGAAAAAGCTAGCCTTGTTATAACAGCAGGTGGTGATGGAACTGTTAGAGCAGTTGCTGCAGGATTATGTTCTTCAGGAATACCTATGGGAGTTTTGCCTGTAGGAACAACTAATCTTTTATATAGAAATTTAGGGTTGCCACTTAATGATTTAGATGAGGCTATTTCTATAGCACTTACAGGACGCAATCGGCAAATAGACGTGGGATGGATGCAAATAGTTGATTCTGAAAATGAAAATGTTATTTCTAACAACACTATGACTAATGTTATGAGTGATTCTGGTCAAGATCCTAAAGAATTTGCTTTCCTAATTATGGCAGGCATGGGTTTTGACGGTGATATCATGAATAATGTTCCACAAGAAATGAAAAAATCTGTAGGCTGGTTTGCATATGTATGGTCAGCATTAAAAAATTTGCGTAAAGATCGGATAAATTTAAAAATGTCTATCGGCGACAATGATAATTACAGTTCTTTTAAAGCTCGTACAGTGCTATTTGCTAATTGTGGATATTTACCAGGGAACATAGCTTTGTTACCTGACGCTCGCATTGATGATGGTTGGTTAGAAATAGCGATAATTGATATTAAATCAAGAATTATGGGATGGATGTCAATAGCAGTTAAAGTAATATTACAAAGCATAAGTATTAGAACGCATATACCGAAAATTATGGGTAGGCTTGAAATTTTACGCACGCATAAGGCACATTTACTTGCTGATGAATACCAAAATATTCAAATTGACGGCGAAGCGATGGGTAAAGCTAAAGAAGTCAAAATTCGTGTTCAATCGGAAGCTTTAATAGTTAGAACCATATGACAGATAATGCTTTAAAAAGAAACGTATTATAGGGTATTTAGGGAATTTTTAGGGAAATAATGAAGTTTTTAAAACAAATATTTGCAGTGATAATAGTAACATTGTGTGTTGTTGCCATCATCAGCCCTATGTTTGTATTTGCAAATAATAATGTCAGCAAAAATAATTTTTACAGTAACGAAAAATCATTGAATACAAGTTCTGCAAAAAATACAAGTCTTACGAAGAATGTGCCGACAAAGAAAAACTCTCAATTTCATTTTCTAAACTCGCGAAATAAAAATCCTAAAAATATGCAAGATAAAAAACTTGGTAAAAAAGAAAACTTATTAGTTCTAGGCGTAACAGGTTTAAGGTTTGAAGATATAATAGGTCAATTCAAGTATAGAACATATAAAAATCTGGAAAAATTTTTAGAAAATAGTGCGCTTGGAAACAACATTGTTAGATCACTATCTTCTGCTACATGCCCTGCAGATGGCTGGTTAGCTTTGAACACAGGCAAAAGAATGCCAGATGTGTATAGAGGCGGTGCAGGTATTTGTGTTAGTTTTGAAGCACCATATGATTCAGGCAGAATCCACGACTGGAATGCTTACGTACAAAGCGAAAAAGACAGTAATTACGGTGCTGAACTTGGAACTTTAGCTAGTAGGTTATCTAAAGTCAAAACTAAAGCTATAGGTCTCGGTGCGGCTGTAGCATTAGCAAAATCAAATGGTAAACATGGCGATTATACATCTGCTAGTGAAAATGATTATATTTTCGCTAAAGATGTAAGCAATGCATTAACTGATAATAAACTAGTTATTGCTGATCTTGGTTCTATAAGACCTTATGAAAATATAATTCCAAGAAATTATTCTATAGATAGCTATTTTATGGCAACTGAACGTGGTCGTATGGAAAAACGTCAGTATAGTCAAGAAAAAATGTTAAAACGTGGCGGAGAAGATTATTATGAAACTGCGCTATCGCGAGATACAGATAAAATGTTAAGACGCATAGACACGGTTTTGTCATATCAAAAGCCTAATCAAAATATAATTTTAGTTTCTTTAGCGGATTCAGGATCTAAACCTCATTTACAAATGATGGCGTTAAAAGGTCCAGTTTTTGCTCATAAAGGATTTATATCTTCAACTTCTACTAGGCACCTAGGATTAGCGCAAAATGCTGACGTGCATGATAAAATACTGGAACTTTTAGGTCAAGAAGAAAAATCTTCGCTTTCAACAATTTCTAGTACTTTACCTGCAATTAGGCAAGGTGATGTTTTACCTAATAGTGCACAAAAATATGATGGGTCAAGAATTAATCAATTAATTGATAGAGCTGTACATGCAGATCGAATAAGAAGTATAGCACCCGTATTTCTTGTATACATGATTTGTATAACTGGTTTATTATTCCTTGCTGTCGGCTTGTTTATGAATAAACATGTGGTTAATTTTATTGAAAAGCATGCGTATAAGAATATTTCTAAAATAGTGAAATCAGTTCGTTTATGGAATGCGTTACGTTTTATTTCATTAGTTGTAGCATGTATTCCTATATCAGGGCTAGTTTACAATTTAATACCTTGGTGGCGACATTCGATGCAACAAGTTGGAACAATCTTCGTTTCAACATTAATTGCTGTAATAATAGCTTCA
Source organism: uncultured Actinomyces sp. (assembly GCA_946998115.1). Taxonomy (GTDB): domain Bacteria; phylum Actinomycetota; class Actinomycetes; order Actinomycetales; family Actinomycetaceae; genus ZJ293. The sequence goes on from CAMPYB010000003.1 coordinate 9,084, forward strand.
ATATGTTCAACTACTAGAAATAAAAAAAGTCTAACTAATCCTTTACTTATAATTTCTTTTTTGTATGTAATTATTCTCACATTAGATCCTTTAATTGGAAATAAATTATTACTTGATTCTGTATTGGGCTCACAATCAATTGTCGGAGCGCGAATGTATGGTTTCGGCAATATAATGTTCGCATTGTTTTCTTCAGCGATTTTAATCTTTACAGCAACATTATGTGAAAAATTTGTTTTACAGAAAAAAAAGATTGCTATTTTTACAATTTTGGTTGCAGGCATGGTATTTGCTGTTTTAGTGGACGGGCTTCCACCATTAGGCGCAGATTTTGGTGGTCCTCCAGCTATAATCCCAGCTTTTATTTTCTTAATGCTCATATTGCTAGGAATCAAACTTAATTGGAAAAAAGTATTATTAGTAGGAATATTTACTGTTCTATCAGTGTCAGGTATAGCAATATTCGATTGGAGCAGGCCTGCTGTTGAACGCACTCACCTTGGCGATTTTGTGCAAATAGTTTTAGATGGTGGTTTATGGCAAGTGATTTATAGAAAAATTGGTGCCAATATAAACATGCTTTCTTCACCTTTGATAGTTATTGCTATAGGTGGAGTTATAATTATTTCGTATATATTCATATATCCGCATTTCAAAGCAAAAAGAGGTTTTAATGCCGATTCATATTCTTGGCTTATAAATGAATACACGAATGAAACATTAGTTCATAATTTCATTATTTTTAAACCGATGATTTATGCCTTGACAGTTTTACATTTCATAGGCGGATCTATAAATGATTCAGGTATTATTATTCCAGCTAATGCAATAGTTTTGATAGTGCCTTTATTTTTATCAGTTTGGTTTACGTGGATGATTAATATTAGAAGTGAAAAAAGATTCAATAGTGTGCAATAATAGTTAATATATAAATATTTTGCATGGAGTTATAATAATGATTGATATAAATCTGATTCGCAAAAACCCGCAAATAGCTAAAGCAAGTCAGATTGCACGTGGTGCAAATCCTGATTTAATTGACGATGCTATTAAGGCTGATGATGAGCGTAAAAAATGTTTGACTATATTTGAAGAAAAGCGGTCTAAGCAAAAAGAATTATCTCGTAATATAAGTAAGTGCTCTCCTGATGAGCGTGCAAAATTATTACAGGAAGCTAAAATTTTGGCTGAAGAAGTGAAAAAAGCTGAAGCCTTAGCTAATAAAAAAGCTGAAGAAGCTACTAAAATTTTAGCATCTATAGATAATATAATTTTAGAAGATGTTCCTAGCGGTGGCGAAGATGACTATGTTGTTTTGAAACATGTAGGAAAGATTCGCGATTTTAAAGCTGAAGGTGTTGAAATAAAAGACCATTTAGATTTAGCTGAAGGAATTAAAGCTGTTGATGTGAAACGTGGTGCTAAAGTTTCAGGAGCACGTTTTTACTATTTGACTGGTATAGGTGCCAGACTAGAATTAGCTTTGCTTACAATGGCTTATGATCAAGCTATTGAGGCTGGTTTTACACCAATGGTTACACCAACTCTTGTCACTCCTCAAATCATGTCAGGTACAGGTTTTTTGGGTGAACATAGTGCAGAAATTTATTATCTACCAACCGATGACTTATATTTGACAGGCACAAGTGAAGTTGCTTTGGCAGGGTATCACGCTAATGAAATAATTGATTTGAGCGACGGTCCTAATAGGTATGCTGGTTGGTCAACTTGTTATAGGCGTGAAGCTGGTTCGCATGGCAAAGACACTCGAGGAATTATAAGAGTTCATCAGTTCAACAAGATTGAAATGTTCTCGTACTGTAAACCTGAACAAGCACAAGAAGAACATGCTAGACTCTTAGGCTGGGAAGAAGAAATGCTCGCCAAAGTAGAGTTACCTTACCGTGTTATAGATACCGCTGCTGGTGATTTAGGTAGTTCAGCTGCTCGTAAATTTGATTGCGAAGCATGGCTTCCTAGCCAAAATCGTTGGATGGAAGTTACTTCAACTTCTAATTGCACTACTTTCCAGGCTCGCCGATTGAATATAAGGGAGCGTAGTGAAAATGGAACAAGTTTTGTAGCAACTTTGAATGGAACATTAGCAACTACAAGGTGGCTTGTTGCAATTCTTGAAAATCATCAGCAGGCAGATGGTAGTATTTATGTGCCTAAAGCTATGCGTAAATATTTAGGTGGGCTTGAATACTTATTGCCTGAAAAGTAAATATTGTATTTGTAGATTAACGACATTGTGGAGATTTTTCTTATACAGTGTCGTTAATTTTTTATAACCATGCAAAGAGATTTTAAATAACGGAAATGAAATATTATTTAATGTTTCATGTGAAACATATTTTCTAATAACCAACTAGCTCAGCGCATAATTTGGTTTATATCACTTATAATAATTACGGGTAAATATTTTCGCTCAGGAAGAAAATGACGAATGAATTTTGAAGATATAATATATGCGCAAAAAGAAAAATTGCCTGATTGGGTTAAAGAAAAATTTCAGGAATGCCTTTTAGCGATTGATATTGATGGCACTTTGCTAGAACATGGTAAGCCTTTTAGTGCACAAATGAAAAAAAGTATTAAAAAAATAGCAAATTCAGGAATCATATTTTGCATAGCTACAGGGAGAGGGATTCTTTCACTCAAAATAATTTTGAAAGAATTAGGGATAAATAAGTGTCATGCAGTTTGTTCAAATGGCGCAGTTGTAGCTTCTTTTGATCCTTCATATAAAAACGGATACAAAGTTTTGTGGCAAAAAGATTTTATACCTAAAAATATAATACAAACTTTGGAAAAAAATTTTGAAAGGCCTTATTACGCTCTTGAAGAAACTGAAAATGGTTATTATGTAAATGAAATATTCCCCAAAAATACTATATTTGGTAAACAAATAAAAATCACTGACTATTCTATTATAGAAAAACCTACACGTAGATTACTTGTATCTCTACCAGGATTGTCACAAAATGAAATAATTAAAAAATTGAAAAATATTGACTGTTCAGAAGTAGAATGCACATTGGGACAAATATCTTGGTTAGATATAACTGCAAAAAATATAAATAAAAAATTAGGTTTAGAAAAAATAATAGATATGCTAAGCCTAAATAAAGAATATAGTATTGCAGTTGGCGACGGCGATAACGATAAGAAAATGTTTCAGTTAGTTGCTCATGCTGTAGCGATGGGAAACGCCAGTGAAGATGTCAAAAAATATGCTAATGCAATAACTGGAACTGTATACGAAGATGGTTGCGCCGCATTATTTGAAGCTATAATTCAAACTCTTTATAAATAAACTAACCTCAAGAAAACAAGATTTAGGAAAGCTAAAATAAATGTATAAAAATGAAATCACTAACAGCCATGAGCAGTGGCTTGATGATAGAATAAATGACTTATTTGATTTCGGAATTAATTCACAGCAATACGGCGGTTTTGGATACTTAAATTCTGAAGGCAAGATTGATAAAACTAAAAATATGCAAACATATATTACGTGCAGAATGACACATATTTACAGTATGTATGCTTTAGAAAATGATTTTGATGAACAGTTACAAGACAAAGTGAAACTCGCTAGGGAACTGGCAAGTCATGGTGTGAAAAGTTTAATAAATAATGTGCAAGACAAAAAGAATAAAGGTTTTTACGAGGAAATATATTCATATTCCGATAGATCTGATAGCAAATTTGCAAATATTTCAGAGCAAAGCTCAAATGAATGTGCTGAATATGATTTAAAAACATTACCTAGCGAAGGCGGTAGTAGAAAAGTTGCTTATGCTCACGCATTTGTTTTATTAGCGGCTTCAAGTGCTGTATGCGCCAAAATACCTAGAGCGGAAGAATTATTTCACAATATAGTAGATGTTGTAAATAAATATTTTTGGGATGATAAGTGTCAAAAAACAATTGAGTCTTACGATGAAGACTGGTCAAATTGTGAAAAATATAGAGGCGTAAATGCTGCTATGCACATGACTGAAGCATTTTTAAATACTTGCTGTGCTGTAAATGCTATGCCTGCTATTAGTGATATAAATTGGTTTCAGAGAGCTGAATCGCTAGCGTGTTTTGTATTTGATTTAGCTAGAAATAATTCGTATATGATTCCTGAACACTTTGATGAAAATTGGGAACCTGCGTGGGATTATAATGTTGAAGATAAAAGTCATCAATTCAGACCTTATGGAGCAACTGTTGGACACGCTATGGAATGGGCGAGACTTGGTGTTCAGCTTGTTCTCACTCACTATAAGCATATGGGAGAGATTGGGGATAAATATTTAAATGTGTTAAAAGATTGCGTTGGTCTTTATAATGTTGCATTGCAAACTTGGGGCGTGGATGGTAAGGATGGTTTTGTGTATACTACAGATTTCAAGTCCAATCCAATAGTGCGCGATAGAATGCATTGGGTTTTATGTGAAGCTATAGGTGCAACTATTGCTTTGAAACAAGCTAAGAGTCTTTTGAAAAAATTATCGTATAATGTTGATTTTATGAATTTAAAATATGGAGTTAAATATATTAAAAATTCTGATTATTTCAATGTAGAAAATATTTCTGACATAAAATTAGGATTTTTGGATGTGTATGATTATTGGTATAGAAAATTTATTAAGTATGCAGATAATTATTTGATTACCGATGATGGGCGTTGGAATCATCAGTTAGATTTTTCAAATAATTTTTCTACAACAATTTGGGATGGTAGACCTGATATTTATCATGCATATCAGGCTTTATGGTTTGCGAAAAATAATAATATATTTTTATCTAATGATTTTATGTGAATAAGATAATTTCAATTGATTGTGCTTTTGATTATGCTTATCTGTGAATTTCGTATTATTTTTACTATATGTGTGACATAAATGTAATAAGATAATAGAATTTAATGCAGTAAAGAATCAAATATGTGTGAAATGTTACATTATTAGTTTTTCATTTTGCTTGATAAATGTATCTTTAATTATTACTAAATAAGATTTATTAAAGGGAAGAACGGGTAATGAAAGGTAATATTGCTGTTTTTGCTGGCAAGATAGCGGCTAAAATATCTCGTGCTACAGGACGTGGTAATGGAGGTATGATTGGTGGAAAAATAGCTATGGCTTTGGATAAAAAAATTATGGCAAAGCTTGCTTCTGGTAAAAAAGTTGTTCTAGTAACTGGAACTAATGGTAAATCTACTACTACCAAAATGGTTTGTGCTGCGCTTAAAACAAAAGGCAAAGTTGCCACTAATGATTTAGGCGACAATATGTATGCTGGTGTTGTCAGCGCAATGATGAATGATATAGATTCAGAATATGTTGTTTTGGAAGTTGATGAATTACATTTAGAAACTGTTGCGAGAGAAACAAATCCTGCCACAATTATTTTACTTAATTTGACTGCCGATCAGCTTGACCGTGTAGGTGAAGTTTCTTTGATAGAAAAAAAAGTTCGAGCAGGTGTGAACGTGGCGAAGAACGCCTTTGTTGTAGCTAATTGTGATGATCCTATGGTTAGTAGTGCTGCTTGGGATAATAAAGATAATATTTGGTGTGCTTGTGCTACCAATAATTTTAATACTTGTCTGAAATTTTCTAGAACTAATGGATTCGTTAAATATATTGATAATAAGTGGGTAGCTATTGCTGATAATGGTGAAATTAGCGATTTTGCGCGCCCTAAACCAGATTGGTATTATGATGAAACTGGTGTTTTATGCGGTCCTGATGGTATTAAAACTAGTTTAAACTTAAAACTTCCTGGAATAGCTAATAGGATGAATGCTATGCAAGCTATTGCTTGTGCTACGCGATTAGGAGTTGCTGTTGATGAAGCTGTTAAAGCTGTAGAAAGTGTTGATAATGTAGCTGGAAGATATGCGATTGCTGATATTGAAGGACGTTTAGTGCATATGCTTTTAGCTAAAAATCCTGCAGGTTGGTCTCAAGCTATTTCTATGATTGCACCTGATGCTAAAAATATTGTAATAGGTGTAAATGGTATGGTTGGCGACGGAGTGGATTTATCTTGGATTTGGGATATTGATTTTAGCATTTTAGCATCTAAAGTAAATGATGATTGTGAATGCAAAATTTATGCAACTGGTAAAAGGTGTGCTGATTTGTCTGTGCTTTTGAGTTACCTGGGTATAAAGCATGAAATGTTAGAAGATCCAGTGGAGGCTATATTGAAATGTCCTACGGGCCCAGTTGAACTATTAGCAAACTATACTTCTTTTCATGATGTGAAACATGTTATTGCTTCACGTGGATATAAATATTTGTAATAAATTAGGTGGATATATGTCAGAGAAATTACAAATTTGTTTTATTGCTCCTGAACTTTTGGGTACTTATGGCGATAGTGGTAATGGTATTGTTCTTTGCAAACGTGCGCAATTACATGGTTTTGATGCAGAGTTAATAAAGTGTTCTTTTGGGGATCCTTTACCGTCTTCTGCTGATATTTATGTTTTAGGTGGTGCTGAAGATACTCCTAAGAGTGTTGTTGTTCAATATTTGAAGAATTGTGACAATTTTTCAAAAGTTTTTGATGGTTCTAAGCCTGTTTTAGCTACATGTGTTTCTATGCAAATTTTGGGATCTTCTTTTGAAAATTCTGCTGGTGAGACAGTTTCTGGATTGGATGTTCTTGATATTTCTACTGTTTCTGAAAAAAATCGTATAGTTGGTGAGCTAGTATCTATTCCGATTTTGCCAGGGTTAAATGATTTGATGACTGGTTTTGAAAATCATGCTAGTACTACAATTTTAGGTAAGGATGCAAAGCCTTTAGGTATTGTTGTACGTGGTAGTGGGAATGGAACTTTATCTTCAGATACTGATTTTATGTGTCAGTATGTTGAGAAAGCTAAAAAATATTTGGATGCTGATTGTGCTTCTTACAAGTTTGATGGTGCTGTATCAGGTAATATTTTAGCGACTTATATGCATGGTCCTTGTTTAGCTCGAAATCCTGAACTTGCTGATTGGCTTATTTCTAAAGCTACTGGGTGTTCATTGCAACCGTTAGATTTTGGTAATGTTAATGATTTTAGAGCTGATCGTTTGAAAGCAGTAGGTATTGAATAACCTTCATGTTATAAGAGTTTTAGTATGGGAGCTTTTAGCTCCCATTTTTATTTATTTTTCTTACAGCAAAATATTTCTTGTGTTTGTTTGAATTCTTTGTTTTTTATTATTTTTTCGTTTTTTTCAGGTTCAAAATATTTTTCTTTAGTTTTATTTTCAATATTTTTTATTTCGTTTGCTTTATCGGATATAGTGTAAGTTCGTTTAATATTATTTTTATTGCATAAATATAGTGTTATAAGTATCAGAGTTATTAATTGTATCAGTGTAAATATTAAATCGTTGCTTGAACCTGATGCTTGTGGATCGAATGTTTGTGTTGTAAGAAATGTTTGTAACACTGAAATTATGTTGTTTGCAGAATGTATTGCTATTGCTGCTTCGAGTCCTCCTGTTTTGTATGTTAAATATCCATTTGTTATTCCAAATATTAAAACATCTAAAAATGCCCATGAATTGTAAGTGTGAGCGAATGCAAATAATATGCTTGTTACGCCTATAGATATTATGGATGAGCGAAACCAGTTACCTAATGTTTGCATTAAAAATCCTCTGAATACATATTCTTCAGACGCTGATTGTAATGGTATTATGAAAAATATTACGATTATAAATCCTATCCAATATTTGATGTCATATGTTTTTTCAGGTAATGATATGTCGTTTAGAGTTCCAGTTATTATTCCTATAAATACATGCATTAATATGGATATGACAGTGGCGTAGATGGCTATTTTGGTCATAAATTTCCACCGCAAATGTAGAGCAACTGATGATATCATTCGTATAGGATTCATGCGCATTATCCACATGGATAAAAATAGAGATGGTAGTAGCAATGCAACTGAAGAAAACAATACAAAAATGATTGATAAATTCAGTGTTGTTTTTCCAGTGAATAGTTGTAAATATTGCGATATGGTGTATGTTTTATAAAAGTTTAATGCTACATATGAAATTAAAAACAATATTGTTTGTAGTATTAAGTAAAAAATTATGCATATCAATATAGCAATTATTGGTTTCCATATTGTTCTGCTTTTAAAAGCATTAGGTAATGTATGATATTCATATATGCCTTTTGACATTTCATTTTGTTTGATTCCCAATATTGTTTTTAATTTCATTTATACTCTCTATCTATTTTTGAATATATCTATTTAACTATATTTTTTTTATGTTGCATATTTATTTTATATATTTTAAATAAACTGTGCGCGTAATAATTCCTATGATCGATAAGATTATCATTATAAATATTATTGATTCATTTGTGCCAGTTTCAGGTAGATTACCAGTTTGTTCTCTGGTGTTCTCTATGGCAATATCGCATCTGTCGTTGTCTTCATTTATTGTAGAATTATCTTCGCATATGTGTGCATTGTTATTATCTTTAGGCGTTATAGTGTTGTTGTCTTCGTTTATTGTGTTTTGTGTTTTTTCAAATATTGGTTTGTAATTATCTGCTTCTACTATAGCTGTATTTTTTATTGTTTTATCTCCAATATTAGGATTAGCTATTGTTGTTTGCACTTTAATATTTTTAATTTCTCCTGGATTTAAAATATTTATATTAGGATTGTCGAGCCAGTTTACGTCTTTTATTTGTGGTGTTAGTATTTCGTATGCTTTTATGTTTTTTGCTGGCATATTTCCAAAATTGCCTATTTGCATATTCCATGTGTATTTTCCGTCATATGTTTTTATTCCTTCTGCTATTAGAGTTTTGTGTATTTTTATATTAGAGTTATCTTTTAATTCTACTTTTGAGCAATATGGTTCATTCTCTGTACAGTTGTTGGTGTTGGAAGAAAAGCTTAAGTTTTTTTCTTTTTGAGCATTTATATTAAATATATTTGCGAAAGATTTTGAATAAAATAATTTTGATGAAACATATGCAGTGTTTTCTATTGGTTTTTGGTTTATAAATGTTTCTTGCTCTGGAATTGCTTCAACTGTTGCTTGTATTTTTTTACCAGGAGGAATTTCAGGTATAATCCATTCGTTATTTTCTATTCGTCCCATTTGTTTCGATATGAAATGAATATTTTTAATGTTAATTCCACCTACGTCTATAACTTTTGTATTGTATACTGGTGATTGAGTGGTATTTTCTATGTTTATATTAAATTTTATTTTTCCATTTTGTGTAGATTGTATATTTTTATTATTTTCGTCAATTGTTTTTGTTATTTTCACTCCTCCTATTTCTGTTTTTACGCATTCTTGCGCATATTTTTCTGTTTCACAATTTGGATGATCTATTGGAAATGTAGTATTTATTATTTTCGATTTTGGGCTTATATTTTCAGGGCTAGATGATATTTTCACTAGTGCGGTTACTTTTTCATCGGGATTTATTTTCCCTATTTGCCAAGTGTTTTTATCATTATATATATTGCCTTTGTCTACTTGTATGAATTCATATTTTCCAGTGAAAGGTGTTGTCTTTTCAGTGTCTGAATTTATAGTATTTGTATTATTTTTTAGTGTTAGTATTCTACTTTCAGTGCTTCCTGTATTTGTTACTGTGATTTTATATGTTGCTTCTTCAATTTTGTCGTCTGGTATAAGCTCACTTGTAACTTTGATGTGTGATTCATCATTATGCGAATTAGTTACGCAAAGTTGGTTTATATAGTCAGCTTTTAGACAAGCTTTATTTTCAAATTCAGTTTCGTTTAAAATTTTGGCTTTAAGCGTCGCAGTAAAACTTTCTTTTGGTAGAATTTGTGGTATTTTCCATTTATTGTTTTCAATAGTTCCTGTAGGTATTTTCACATATTCTAATTGTGATATATTTTTGCCACCGAAATCTTCTACTGTAGTGTTGAAAGCGGGTGCATTGCTGGGATTTGTAATTTTTATATAAAATTCTGAGTAATCGTTTGTTTTTAGATTTTTATTTTTATCATGTGTTTTAGTTATTGTGAGCACAGGTGAATTATGTTTTAGTATATGAGTAGTGTAGTTTGTATCATTTGTATTTGGATTTTTTGTACAATTTTTCCCGAAGCAAGCGTTGGCAGTATTAATACTTTGTTTGTTTGGGCTGTTTGTTATTTTAGCTCTTATATAAATAGTTTTTGTTTCGTTTGGGTATAATATACCGATATTGTGTGTGTTTGAGTCTAATAGTGTTATTCCTTCTTGTGGTGTGTCTACTATTTTTACTTCATCATCGGTTTTTCCGTCACCGCTATTAGTTACTGTTAGTTTATATTTTATTTCTTGTCCAACGTTTACTATGTTTTCTGGTATATTTTCAACAGTTTTATTTATAATTAATTTTGGTCTTTTTTGATTTGTTGTTACTTTTGTGCATTTGTTATTTTCATTACATTGTTGAATTGGATTTACTGTTTTGTCGTAAATATATGCCATGTTTGTGGTTTCATTTTCTTTTGATCTATTTGTTATGCCTTCGATGTTTATTATTTTTGTTTCATTAGGATTGATTTTGTCTATTTTTATTTTTGCTGGCATATTATTATAAATGTTTGTAGTTTTTCCTTCTAATTCATATTGTGTTAGTTGTAATCCATCTATTGGGTTATCTATTATTTGAACATTTTTTGCTATACCGCTTTCAGCATTGTTTTTAATTAGTATTTGATATTTAATTTTTTCTTTAATGTCTATTTTTTCGTTTTTGTCATTATTAATATTTATTCTTTTTTGAGCTATTTCTAATTTCGGGTTGTCATGTCGGCAGTTTTCACTATATGTATCAAGCCATGTATGTTTTTCTTTTCTGGACAATGCAGATAGAGTTTTTTCAGTATCAGGTTTTTTTATAACAAGTTTACCTCCTGATATGAATATATTGCCTGGTGCAAGTTGTTCTACTAATTTTGCAAATTTTGGTGTAATTGCTGGTTGGCCTTTAGGCGTATCTAATTTTGGATTTACAAAACCGATAGCTTGATATTTGCTTGGTTTATTTACTATAAGTGCTAATGCTGTAGCAAAATCTGTTTCCCATGATAGCGTTTCGCCTTGCAAGTCATAAAAGTATGGACTTTTTGAAACTATTAATGTGTCTATTGTAGTATTTTTAGCTATATTATTAGCGTATACGTCTTTTAATATTTCTACTGTTGCATCAGGTACACTAATTGTTTTTAATGAAGGATTTGTATAAGGCGTAGGTATGACAATTGTAGAAGATGGTATATCTAAATAGTCTGCTAATTTGTTTTTTTGATCATCGCTAATGTTTGCTGGAATTATTATTTTTTTGATTTGTGATTTATATTTTTGGACGTATTCTTTTAGGTTATTGTTTAACAGGTAAGGTGCTTTATAGTATAACGCATAATTTATTGATAAAACGTCTGTGCCTTTTGGAAGTTTTTGTATGTTGAATACATTATCTATATTTTCTGCGTTTTGTAGGTTAATTACGACTGTTCCATCTTCGCTTGGTGGAAATAATGTATTTTTAGGCATAGTTGGTGATAATGTGGCTTCTGGTAGCATATCTTGTAAATTTTTTGCATATTTTATTTCTTCAGTGAGCTGTTTTTTAGGTGAAATAACTTCTATATATTTTGCTGGATTCCATGGGACTTGTGGGTATTCGTTTGGAATTGTAGAAGGCCCATATACCCATTTAGGGTTTCCTTCATTTCCTTTGTAAGAAATAGTGCCAATGTTATGTCCATATTTTGTGTTTATTGTTCCATCGCCATATATTCCAACTGCTTTTCCGTTTTTTTCTATATTATTTTTTAGAGCAAGATTTGTTAAAGTTGATAGTACATTTCCTAATAAGTATTTATCAGGATCGTCGAGATTGTAGTGTATCAATTGCTGTATAGGTTTGCCTTTACCTAATATGTCGTCACGTTGAATATTGTTTAGAAATGCTCTAGTTACTTCTCCATAAAAACGTCCATCAATGCGTTCTCGTATTAAAGTTTTTTCGTGTATACATGATGATGGTCTTATCCAGGAGTCCTCGTATTTTTCTCCAGATAGCATAGTGCTTTCATTATTAGCATTTGCGATATTTGTGTTTAAAATTGTTGTTAAAAATATTGTAAATATTGTGATATTTAAGAATATTTTTATTATTTTTTCTTTTTGGGAAATCATGTTTTTCTCCATTCTTGTATTTTCTGTTTTATTTAAAATGGTTGTATATTTATTTATTATTGCTTGTGAAATTTTGTATATTTTTTATTTTTTTAAAAATGTGGATAACTTTTTTATCTGTGTTTCAAAATGCTATTTGAAAAATATTTTTAAAAATATGTTTATTTTTTTAAAAATATGGTTATAATATCTTATGTTGTCATAATGACGATAATGGAGAGTTGTCAGAGCGGCCGAATGAGACGGTCTTGAAAACCGTTGTACGGTAACCCCGTACCGTGGGTTCAAATCCCACACTCTCCGCTCTCATTGAAGAATGAGTGTAGCTTTTATTTTTTAAAGGCGTTGGAGGCGTCGCATAGTGGCCTAGTGCGCGGCCCTGCTAAGGCCGTGAGGGATCCTGTCCCTCCGTGGGTTCAAATCCCACCGCCTCCGCGTGAAAATATTTTATTTCTAAATATTGCATTGTAATATGTGAAGTGATAGAATATTTTTCTGTTGATAGTTCAACATATGCGTCCGTAGCTCAATGGATAGAGCATCTGACTACGGATCAGAAGGTTGGGGGTTCGAGTCCCTTCGGGCGCACTTTTGTTTTACGTTCGTTTTTTTATTTTAAAATATATTTCAAAAGTGTTATATTTTTTTGTACACATGTATACAATGGGCTGATAATTCCTTCTCAAAATAAACTTTTAAGTATTTGCTTTACTTTTACTTTACTATTTGTTACTATAGTTTGCGTTGATTTGGAAGTGTTTTGACTTAGGAGGATTAATGATTAGTCTGAAAAATGTTTCAAAACGCTATATCCGTAAAATTGGCGAAGATGTTATAGCTTTAAATAACATCAATTTAGATATATCAAAGGGTAAGATTCACGGCATAGTAGGGCAATCGGGTGCTGGTAAATCTACATTAATCAGATGCCTTACTGCTTTGGAGAAACCTAGTTCGGGAAGTATATTCATAGATGGCGTTGAGCTTGGTGGGTTAGGTCCTGAACAATTGCGTAAAACACGCAGAAAAATAGGAATGGTATTCCAAAATGCGAATCTGCTTGATTCTAAAACAACGGCAGAAAATATCGCTTATCCTTTGAAACTCGCAGGTGTGTCTAAGAGTGAAAGAGCTGAAAAAGTAAAAAAGCTTTTGAATTTAGTAGGTCTTTCAGATAGAGGATCTTCATATCCTTCACAGTTGTCAGGTGGGCAAAGGCAAAGAGTGGGTATAGCTCGTGCTTTGGCTGATGAACCACAAGTTTTGTTGTGCGATGAACCTACTAGCGCTCTTGATACTGAATCGACTAATCAAATATTGGAACTGATTCATGATGTGCGTGAAAGACTCGGAGTGACTGTAGTTATTATTACGCACGAAATGAGTGTTGTCAGAAGTATATGCGATTCGGTTAGTTTGCTCGAAAAAGGCACAATAGTCGAAGACGGAGAACTTGGAGAAATATTATCTAATGAAAATTCTCGTTTAGCTCATGAGCTAATTCCTGTTCCTTCAGTAGATCCTAAAGATGTTCTTGTAGGACAGAGAGATACACTATTGGATATTTATTTCACATCTGAACCGGGACGTCCAACTGGTGCTAAAGTTTTATCATTAGCATCATCTTTGGAAGCTGACGTTGCTGCGGGTGTTTTTGAATCTGTTGGTTCGGTACAAGTTGGACGTTTGTCCTTAGCTTTGCCTAACTATAGATTACAAGAAGCAAAAGAATTGTTTAATGCGGAAAAAGTATATGTGGAGGTTAGAAAATGAATACTATTTCACCTCTGTTAGAAACTTCGGAAACCTGGTTTTCTAATCCTGTGATTAAAAATGAACTTTTACAGGCAACATATGAAACTTTGGCAATGTCATTTTTTTCAGCATTATTAACTATAATTATAGGAATTCCTTTAGCATTAGCAGTGGTAAGCACTTCTAAAAAAGGTTTAACCCCTAACAGTTTTGTTTATAATATTTTGACGTTAATTATAAATATTGGACGATCGATACCTTTCATCATATTGATGATTGCGTTGATACCGTTCACAAAATTATTAGTGGGCTCATCGATTGGATGGCAAGCTACAGTTATTCCTTTAACTGTAGGCGCTGTGCCGTTTTTTGCGAGACTTGTGGAAACATCAATACTTAGTGTAGAACATGGAAAAGTTGAAGCAGCGCAAATGATGGGTGCAACTAGATCCCAAATTCTTTGGGGAGTTCTAGTTTTAGAAGCTCTTCCAGCTATAATTCAGTCAATAACTGTTCTTGTAATAACACTTATTTCATATTCGGCAATGGCAGGAGCTATCGGTGGCGGTGGCCTTGGAAGCCTAGCTATAAATTATGGATATCAGCGTTTTATGACAGATGTAATGGTGATAACAGTAGCTGTTATAATATTGATAGTGCAAATTGTACAAATGATGGGTGACATGATCAGCCGGCTAGTAGATCATCGCTAAGCTCTACTGGTCGGAATAGAAATTTTGCTTAGCATAGATAGTTATTTATAAATTAAGATTGTACAAATTTAAAGCTTTCAATATTATTCTGAGGAGAAAAAACTATGAACAAAAGAATCGTTAAAATTTTTGGGTTAATTGCAGTAGCATCCCTAGGATTGACTGGATGTTCAGGTTCTACTAATGCAACAGGAAATAGTGATAATGACACTTTAATTGTGGGCGCATCCCCTGTTCCACATGGAAAAATTTTAGAGTATATCGCTAAAGAACTTGCTCCTAAAGCAGGTTTGAAGTTGGAAATAAAACAATATACAGATTATGTTCAACCTAATACTGCATTAGATAATGGTGATATTGATGCTAATTTTTATCAGCATTTACCTTATCTAAAGCAGGCTGAAAAAGATAATGGCTATAAGTTTACAGCTGGAAAAGGTGTTCATCTTGAGCCGTATGGAATATACTCAGAGAAAATAAAATCTTTGAAAGACTTGCCTGAAAACGCAAAAGTCGGTATAACTAATGATCCATCAAATCAAGGTAGAGCGCTTTTGTTCTTAGAAGCACAAGGATTAATTAAAGTTGATTCTGCAGTCAAAGATTTATCAGTTCATAAAGGTATTGTTTCAAACCCAAAGAAATTACAGTTCGTTGAAGCTGATCCAGCAACTTTGCCACGCACTATTTCTTCCCTAGATATAGCTGTTATAAATGGTAATTTTGCTCTAGAAGCTGGGCTTTCTCCTAATAAAGACGCTATTGCTCTTGAAGATGGAAAGAACAACCCATATTCTAATTTGCTAGTAAGACGTAGCGATTTATCTGGCAAGAAACTAGAAGCTTGGAACAAACTGGAGAAACTATTGCATTCACCAGAAGTAAAGAAGTTCATTACTGATAACTGGTCTGACGGCTCTATAATTCCGTCTTTCTAATCAATCATATTTACACTGTATACTCTTCTATTTCTAGTGTGTGATATTCGCGTAGTCTAAAAATAGATTCGATATAGCGTATTGCAGTGCAAATTCGATTTGAAAAATAAATTGAGTGAACATTCAATAGTAGTGGGAGTGAAAGCTTCCACTACTACTATTTTAAAGTTTTTAAAGCTTAATCGATTTTAATTACAAATGTTGTATACTATCGTTAGTTATTACGTCTAAAATTTATTTATTGGAAAACTGATGGATGAAATAATAAAACGTCATAAATTTCATGAAGAAATGATTGAACGTTGTATTTGCTTAGGGGAATTTGCTTCTAAAAATGGAGATATTCCTGTGGGGTGTATAATAATTCACGGTGATCAAATAGTTGCGACTGCTTATAACACTCGCGTTCACGGAAATGATCCCTTAGGTCATGCTGAATTAAATGCTATACGTGAAGCATGTAAAAAATTAGGTGTAAACCGTTTAGATGATGCAAGTATATATGTAAATTTAGAACCATGTACTATGTGCGCTTCAGCTATACAGCAGTGTAAAATATCAAAAATTTTTTTTGGAGCATGGGATGAAAAAGCTGGAGGTTGTGGTGGCAATTATGATATTGTTCGCGACAGTCATCTTGGAATGCGATTACAAGTATATGGCGGAATATTAGAAGATAGATGTGTTGCGCAATTAACCGATTTTTTCGGAAATCTCAGATAGCAAATTTTTGTTATTTTTACTTTATATTTCATTTCAATAAAATATCTATTTAAATAATATGTATTCATAATATTTATGTGTTACCCTTGAAGTATGCGTTTACATGTTGCTAATCATCCGCTTATTGCTCATAAATTAACAGTTTTGCGTGACAAGAATACTCCATCTTCAGTATTTCGTATGCTTGCAGATGAGTTAGTCACTCTACTGGCTTATGAAGCTACTCGTGAGGTGCGCGTTACCCCTCACCCTATTGAAACGCCAGTCGCTCCGACAACTGGTGTATATTTGTCTGAACCTCGCCCGATGGTTGTTCCTGTTTTGCGTGCAGGTTTAGGTATGCTCGAAGGTTTGATGCGTTTATTGCCTACAGCTGAAGTTGGTTTTCTAGGTATGAAACGTGATGAGAACACTTTGGAAGTTGAAACTTATGCAAATCGTTTGCCTTCTGATTTATCAGGTAGACAGTGTTTCTTGATAGATCCTATGTTGGCTACTGGTCATACTCTTGTTGCTGCTATAAAATACTTGCTCGAGAGGGGAGCTGATGATGTTACTTGCATATGTTTGCTTGCAGCTCCTGAAGGAATAGAAACTTTGAAAAATAGCATTGGTGATAATGTTAAAGTTAATATTTTCACTGCAGCTGTTGATGAGTGTTTGAACGATAAAGCTTATATAGTGCCTGGTCTGGGTGATGCTGGCGATAGATTGTACGGTGTTATCTGAGATTGTGGTAACGTGGGTGAAGGGATGATTCTCTTCACCTTTTTATTTTTAAAATTTGTTCAGTAATTTATCAAATTCAACTATGTATAAAATATTTGTCATGTAATATTGCGTAGCAAATATGGTAATAAAAAGCGGTAGCGGTGGGATTTGAACCCACGGTAGTCTTTCAACTACACAGCATTTCGAGTGCTGCACCTTCGGCCGCTCGGACACGCTACCTAAGCAAAAATAATTCTAGCATAAAAAAATAAAAAACTTATAATAGAGTCTGTTTTTCTTATAATTCTGTCACTTAATTATGAAATTTTATATATACTTGTTTAAGTAGTGATACTCGCTTCTGAAATACCTTTAGGGATGATAATGACTTTATTCGAAATAGATGATGGCAAACTTGTTTGCGCACAGTTCGGGAGAAAAATTAAAGGCAATATTCCTGAAAATATACTGAAAAGTGTGAGAGAACAGGTATTGCAGATTATTGATTTTAATTTATTTCCTGTTTCGTGGATAAAAACTGATGAATTGTGCGCTATGCCTAGTGATATGCCTCAAAATGATGTGGCTCAAAAGCGTTTGGTTGCATTTGATAATTCAGGTCAACTTGTGATTGTGGAAGTTGTTTCTATTTTAAATTCTAAAGCTTTAACGGATTCTTTGTCATTTTTATCACGTGTTTCTAATTTGCCTTGGCGACAGATAGCTAATTTTTATCCGACGGGTGTGCAATCATTTGCTAATGATTGGATGAGTTTTCGCGATACTAATCCAGTTAGTACAGTTTCTGTTCCTCGTTTAATCTTAGTTGTGGATACAGTTGAATCGTCTATGCGTCCAGCTTTGAGTATTCTTTTAGAGTCAGGTATTGCTATTTTTGAGTTAGATATGCGTATTATGTCTAATGGTAGGAAATTCTTGGAAGTGTCACGGCTTGCTAATTCTGCTGGAAAACCTAGTGTTGAAAATATGTTACTCGCGGGCTCTAACGTTGGTTATTTGGAATCTGAATTTGGGTCTAAAACATCTACTGGAAATATTTCAAAATTAGAAGTTTCTGAAAATAACACTCCTTCTGATCTACATAAAAACTCTGCTCTTCATAACTTTTCTGAATCGAATGAAAATAATAATTATCCTAAATATAGTTATAGTTCAAATGATAAAACAAATACTGGCGAAGCTTATGTTGAATCTGCTAAACATGGTAATCGTTATTCGCGTCGTTTTGAACGAAAAGTAGCACATAGTAAGCATAAAAGCAGTGGCAGTAATTTTACGACTAAACCAATTTTAAACAATGAAAAACTTTGTGATTCAACATCGCTTTTGAAATCTTCAACTTGTGCAAAAGAAGATTCTGCTTTACATACGCGTTCACATTCAGCTCCGATTGATGAACCAAAAACTATTTCTTCAATAACTAATCAAGAATTTGTGCCAGTTGGATTCGATGCTCATGGTTTGGCTGTTATTTCAGCTTTGAGCGATGAAGATAAAATTAGCTTGTACATGCCATCAATATGCAAGAATGGAGTTTTCGGTTTCTTGAAAAATGGTGAGATCCACGCTATTAACGCAGTTTTTGATGATGCAAACAAAGTGTATTTAGCTGTTGCTGACTATTTTATGATAACTTTGGATAGTCGTATTCACCCAAATAGCGGATGGGATGCTATTAAACTTGGTGCAGTAAATGGACCTAGCATAACTGAAGCTATTCGTGAGATAAATTATAAAGGCACTATGAAAATTTAAAATATTATATAAGCAGTGAATATAGCAGGGTGTATTGCTATAAAAAGTTTAATGTTTTATGCATTATTCATTAAATTTTTGTGCTTTTTATTTTCTGAGCAATGTTCAGTGTCCAGTTATATACATTCTTATCCATCGTCTCAGCTGAGCGTAGTAGTCTTGTCGTACGTCAGGATCTGATAATGTTAAGTCGTGTTTCCCTGGGAATCTATCTATTGTTATGTGCGGTCCAAGGTTTACGGCTCTTTGCATTATAAGATCAGTATTTAATACTGTGTCGGCTCTTCGCATTGCAGGAGTCCATTTCTTTTGGAATATCCAATTTGTTGAACAGGCTAAGTGTATTGGGCATGTTATTTCTAATCCTTTAGCAACTGTTTTTTGTGCTTTTAATATGGCTTTTAGCCATCCTGCATATGCTGGTGCATTTTCACTAATTTTCCAGTTTTCATTTATTTCGTATCCTATTACGGATGGATCTTCAGGGTAGTTTTCTAAATGTGTTGGCAATTTTCCATCAGATTGTTTCCATCCTTTAAGTGAGTGTGAATAATGGTTTAATCCGCCAGTATTTATATTTGATTTTGGGTTTTTTATACTGATTAGGCTTAAAAAGAATTGTAATATTGGGCGTTTTCGTGCGCCGATTTGTAATTCTAACCATGGGGAATTTAGGATTAAGCCTGATAGCTTGTTTGGATGTCTATGTGCCCAAAGTGCTGCAGTTAAGCCTCCTGTGGAATGTCCCATTAATACTAGAGGTATGTTTTTTCCAAGTTCAGTGTGTATTATTTTTAGGCATGCTTTAATGTCATTATCGTATGTTTTTAAGTTATTTATGTATGCGAAACTTTGATATGGGCGCAAGCTTCTGCCGTATTTGCGTAGGTCGACAGCGTAGAAAGCTCCTGCGCATTCTGTTATTTGTTCTGCTAGTTCCGTTTGGAAAAAATAGTCGTTCCAACCATGTATGTATAGCATTGCAAATGCTGGTTTTGGAAGATTTTTATTTTTGTATTTAGGATTTTTTGCACTTCTGTGTGCTATTAGTGTGCATACTACTTCTCCTTCTTGGTCGTGACCTAGTGGAATTGTAGTTTGTTCATATCCTTCACCTAGTATATCTGTTGTCCATTCTATATTCATTTTAGTTTTCTTTGTTGTAGTTATTGAGTATTTCCCTATTTCAGTCTAATATATTCCGTGTTCTTATTGTTAATAATGTTAAAGATGTGAAAATTGTTGCATAATTTTAATAAATTAGTTAGCCTTAAAAAAATGGCTATGTGTTTGTCTATCCTTTATGATAAATGCATAAAATTATCCTAAATGTCAACTTAGGGGGCTTAGTGTCTAATTCATCGCGCAAACGCAATAATTTTTTGCGTAGCACCGGAATAGCAGTATCAGCATTACTTGTTGCAAGTTCTGTAATTGTTCCAACTTATGCTGCACCTAATAATGATCCGGTTGCTCGTGCAAGGGCAGAAGAAAACAGAGTTGCTCGCTCTATTTCTGCAATTGAAGCAGAATTAGCAAAAGTATCTACAAAAGCTCAAGAAAATATACGTCATGCACAAGTAGCTGACCAAAATTATATGAAGGCTCAAGATAGTTTAGATTTCGCTACTGAAAAAGCTGATAAGCTGAAAGAAGAAGCTAATAAAGCTCGCGAATTAGTACGCAAAGCTAAACAAGAGATGAGCTATATTAGTTCGACTATTTATCGTCAAGGATCGGGCTCCGTTTCCTCTGTAGAGCCTTATATAACCGCTGACGGTTTAGAAGATTTATATATCCGAAAAGTAGCGGTTGAAATATTTGGTGCTAAAGCTGACGCTAAATTACAAACTGTATCTGCATTGCAAGAAGTTGCGAATGTGATCAGTAAACGTGAGCAAAAAGCATTAACAGAAAAACGTAAAGCAACACAAGATTTGAAAGATCGCGCAGATGTTGCTAAAGACGCTTCAAAAGATGCTTTAAATCAAGTAAAAGCTTCCCAAAATAAAAGAGAAGATTTAATTAAAGAGTTAGCGCAAAAACGCGGAGTAACTGTACAAGCTGAACGTGAACGACAAGCAGCTATTGATCAGCAGCGTCGTGATCGTGAAAATGCTGAAGCTCGTCGTCGTGCTGAGCAACAAGCTACTTTGCCAGCTCCTGCACCTGCTCCGGCTCCTCGTCCGGCACCTGCTCCAGCTCCTGCTCCTCGTCCAGCTCCGGCACCTGCTCCGGCTCCTCGTCCGGCTCCAGCTCCAGCTCCGGCACCTGCACCTAATGGTAATGTCGCTGGTGCAGCTATCAGCTTTGCTCGTTCAAAGATAGGCTTGCCATATATTTGGGGAGGTACAGGTCCTGGCGGATATGACTGTTCTGGATTAGTTTTGCGTGCTTTCCAGTACGCTGGTGTATATTTGCCACGTGTTGCAGAATCCCAATATTGGGCTACAAGGCGTGTGCCATTAAACCAAATACAGCCAGGTGATTTATTATTCTGGGGTAGGCCAGGTAATATTTATCACGTAGCTATTTATGTTGGTGGTGGTCGCATGATTGAAGCACCTATGCCTGGTATGAGCGTGCACGAAGTTCCAGTTTATTACTCTAATATAATGCCTTATGCTGGTAGAGTATAAAGCATATTGAATAATAAAGTTTAAGTTTTTAGTGGCTCGATATTTTCGAGCCACTATTTTTGTATATCAGCTATTGTTTATTTTATCGGAGAGTAAAATGGTACTTTAATATAATTTTTTAAATTTTCTATTTTATTTGCACCTTTTATTTCAATGTATTTATTTGTATCCGCATTTAGTAAATTATCGATTGAATCTAATATTTTACTGGTAATATCGTTTGCTGGATAGGAATTTTTTTTCAGTGCTTTTAAAATAATTCCTTTCCTTATAGATTCGGGAAGAAGCTTTAATTCATTTTTAGGTATGAATATTGTTTTTTCTTTTATATCATTATTGTTTGAATTGTTTAGTTTACTATCATAATTTTTAAAGCAAAGTTTTTCAAAATACATTTGATATATAAATTCTAAAGCTTGGTTATCTTTTTGCGCTAATTTTGCTGTTCTTGCAAGAGACGTTATAACATTTTGTTGTAAACTTTTGCTTAATAAAGGAATTATTTTGTGTCTTATTGCTACTCGTAAAAGAGTGTTTCCATTTGCAGTTTTCCAACTGCTATTTAAATAATTTGTTTCGTCGATTACGTAGTCGATTCCATAATCTTCACAACATTTTTCCGTTTCGTTTCTTGTTATTTCTAAAAAAGGTCTCACAACGTTTAGATTGAAAATTTTTCCTTGTGGATGTATTGATGATAAACTTTTTACGCTTGAACCACGTGCTAGTCTGAGAAGGACTGTTTCAGCTTGGTCATTCATAGTGTGCGCTGTAAAAATATAGCATTTTCCGTTTGGATTTTTTTCTCTATTTATTGATTCATATTGTTTAGAAATTTCATATATTGCTTCATATCTTTTAATTCTTGCGTTTGCTTCTGGCCCTTTATTGTCATCGTTATCTATGGATATCGTTACTACATGTGTTTTATAACCTATTTTTTGTAGTTGTTTTGATACTTTTTCGGCTTCTAATCTGCTATTTTTTCTAATTGAATGGTCTACTGTTACAGTTACAGTGTTAATGTGCATTTTTTCTGTTACGTGTTTTGCAGAAAGTGCTAATGCCATGGAATCTGCGCCTCCGCTTACAGCTAAAATTATTGTGTCTTGTGATGTTATATTTGCGTTTTTAATAGTTTGTCTTATAGCGGAGCGTAATTTTACTATTGTTTTCGTAAGTTTGAGATGTTTTTTGTTTTCCAACATTTTCATCATTTCCCGATTTTGTTTTCAATTTTTTGCTTTTTATTTCCAACTTTTATAATATTTGTTTGCTTTTTGAAATTTCCATATGTCCTGTGTATGAATTATAAATTTTGTATATCTGTTATGAGATTGTCTAGAATTGTACGCACTTGCCACGTGTTATTTTTATTATATCCGTGTGTGTTTACTGAGAAAATTAGTGTGCGTCCTGTGCGTGTATACATTATTCCAGATAATGATGAAGTATCAGTTAGTGTTCCAGTTTTTGCTAATATTTTACCTGGTATTTGTGTGAAACGATTTTGTAATGTTCCGTCTGTTCCTGCAATTGGTAAATCGTCTATTATACTATAAATATTTTTTTCATCTTTGCTTACTTTTGTTAAAGCGTCAACGAGTGTGTTTGTTGTAACTTTATTTTCAGGTGACAGTCCGCTAGCGTCTCTTAATTTCAAGTTTTTCGTGTCTATTTTTAGTGAGCGTAATTTGTTTATAATATATTTTGTTGTAGCAGTAAAAGTATTATTGTATTTATCATGCATTGCACCAGCTCTTGTGAGAACTTCTATCATAGTGTTATCAGAATTTTTAAGTGTCGTTTTGGTAATATTTTTTATAGTATCTGAATGTATTTTTCCCACAAGTTTTGTATTTTTGGGTGTGTGTACTTGTGTTTGCATATTTTGAACGTTTATTCCTAAATTGGTTAAGTGTTGTGAGAAAGTGTTTTTAATATTTTGTGTAGGATCTGTGTCAAATGCTTTTTGATCAGGTGTGAGCATTTTGTTGATAGCTATTGAAGTTACTAGTCCAACATTTGTTTGTAAATCATATTTTTCCCAATCGGGTAATGTTTTTTCATTTCCCATATATGTATCATCAATTTTTAAATTTACTGTTGTTATATGTTTTTTCTGTAAAATTTTTGCAGTATCTTCTGCAAGTGTAAGTAGTCCCGCATATTGTGTTTGTGAGCTTACATCGGTGTGATTCGGGTTTAATAGTATGTCACCGTTAGATTTTATGTAAAGATTATTTTTTTTATCTATTCTTGTTTCAGTAGTAAATCTATAATTTGGTTTTAGTGTTTGTAAATTGGCGATTGCAGATAATATTTTGGTTGATGAAGCGACAGGCATTGCTTTTTCGCCATTTAGTGAGTACAAAATTTTATTGGTAAATGGATCTTTTATTGTAAGTGATGTGAATGAAGAATATGTGTTTAGTAGTTGTAATTTTTGTTCCACAGTTTGTGCTAGTTGATCGTGTGTTATAGGTGTGCTATTTGGATCCCATTTTTTTATTGGAGCGTGAATTTCTTTTTTTTGTGGAATATTTTTAGATATATTTATATTTTTTTGTGTTTTTTGATAGTGGGAGTCAAAGAAAGGGTTTTGTATATATCCAAAAAATGCACATATAAAATATGCTATTAGCGATAAGAATATTACTATTATGCCAGTTATTGGAATAATTATTTTTTTATTCATAATCGCTATATCACTTTCAATATTTTAGTTTATTTTAATACTGTATAATATTATATTAGCATTATTACATGTTGTTTATGTTTTGAATTTTGTATTTGAAAGGTAATGTTGTGGAATTTGATGTAATGGTTGAAATACCTAAAGGTAGTCGTAATAAATATGAAGTTGATCATGAAACTGGACGTATTTATTTAGATCGCTTGTTGTATACTTCAACTTGTTATCCTGATGATTATGGTTTTATTGAAGGTACATTGGGTGAAGATGGAGATCCTTTGGATGCTCTAGTTTTACTTGAAGAACCTACTTTCCCTGGTTGTGTTATACATTGTCGTGCTTTAGGTGTTTTACGCATGGTTGATGAAAGTGGCGGTGACGATAAAATTTTATGTGTACCAGTTGCTGATAAACGTGCTGATTGGCGTAAAGACATTTCGGATGTTTCAGATTTTCATTTGTCTCAAATTCAGCACTTTTTCAAGGTTTATAAGGATTTAGAACCAGGAAAAGAAGTTTTGTCTTGTGCTGATTGGTCAGGAAAAGATGAAGCTGAAAAGATTATTGTAGATGCTATTGAGCGCGCTAAGCATGCTTAAAAGATTTTGCTCCACTTTTGTGGAGCAAAGTTTGTATTTATTTGCTTATAATGAAATTTTTTGTTTTTTTGGCTTAAACATAATGTTTTAAAATATTTTTGTTTTTAAATTGTGTGCTTTTCATATATAATTCACATTTTTTAACTATATTAAGTTACTCTTATAGAAGTACGTTTTTTGTTTTAAGGGGATTATCTTGGACGCTAAAGATATGGGTGCTGATTTAGAAAAAGTTCTTATAACGCAAGAGCAAATTAATGCTCGCCTTAGTGAAATGGCATCTGAAATTGATAAAGATTATAAAGGTAAAACTATTTTAGTTGTTGGAGTTTTACGTGGAGCTGTAATGGTAGTTGCTGATTTAACACGTAAATTACATTCTGATATTGAAATGGATTGGATGGCGGTTTCTTCTTATGGTGCTGGCACAAAATCTAGTGGTGTAGTGCGCATTTTGAAAGATTTAGATACTGATGTTGCAGGCAGGGATGTTCTTATTATTGAGGATATAATTGATTCTGGTTTGACTTTGCAATGGTTGCGTGAAAATTTAAGTGCTCGTGGTGCAAATTCTGTTGAAATAGCAACTCTTTTGCGTAAGCCTGAAGCTATTAAAATTGATGTTGATGTCAAATATTTAGGTTTTGATATACCTAATGAATTTGTTATTGGTTACGGATTAGATTATGCTGAACGTTATCGTAATTTACCTTTCATTGGAACTTTAGCGAAACATGTTTATGGAGGATAATGCCTGTGTCAGATGAAAAAAAGACAAATAAAGCGAAAGATGTAGCTAAAAAACCTGCTCTTTGGCTTACAATATTGCTTTTAGTTTTGTTTGGTACGTGGATTTATGGGTTTATGACTTCTCCGCGTTCTATTGATACGTCAGAGGGTATGTCTTTACTAAAAGGTAAAACTGTTGAGCGTGCTGTTGTTAATGAGAGTACACACACTGTTGTTTTAGATTTGTCTAAAGATTATATTTCTTCTAAAAAAGGAACTTTGGGTGGTAAACAAAATTTGGGTAAAAAAGTTACTTTCTTTTATGTGACACCTCAAGGACCTGATATTGTTAAGGCTGTTTCGGAAGCGAAATTATCTAAAGGATATGATTCTACTTATCCTGTTGAAACGTGGGTTTCAAGATTAGTTCCACTTGTGCTTCCTATAATACTTCTATTCGGTTTGCTTGTATGGTTCTCTTCTCGCATGCAAGGCAGTGGCGTTATGGGAATTACGAAGAATAAGATTAAGAAGTTTTCTAAAGAAAATTCTTCAGTAACTTTCAAAGATGTTGCTGGTGTTGATGAGGCATTAGAAGAGTTACAAGAAATTCGTGAATTTTTGATAAACCCTAAGAAATTTCATGATGTTGGCGCTAAAATTCCTAAAGGTGTTTTATTATATGGCCCTCCAGGTACTGGTAAAACATTGTTAGCTAGAGCGTTGGCAGGTGAAACAAATGTTCCTTTCTTCACTATGTCTGGTTCTGAATTTGTTGAAATGTTCGTTGGTGTGGGTGCTTCTCGAGTTCGTGAATTATTTGAAGAAGCTAAAAAAGATGCTCCATCTATTGTCTTTGTAGATGAAATCGACGCTGTTGGTCGTCATCGTGGTTCAGGAATGGGTGGCGGACATGATGAGCGTGAGCAAACTTTGAACCAGCTTCTAGTTGAAATGGACGGTTTTGATGATAAAACTAATGTGCTGTTAATTGCGGGTACAAACAGACCAGATGTGCTAGATCCTGCACTTTTGAGACCTGGACGTTTTGATCGTCAAATTTCTGTCGAGGCTCCTGATATTAAAGGGCGTGAAGCGATTTTGAAGATTCATGCTAAGAATAAGCCTTTAACTGATGATGTGGATTTATTTGCTGTAGCTAAGCGCACTCCTGGTTTTACTGGTGCTGACCTTGCGAATGTTTTGAATGAAGCAGCTTTATTAACTGCTCGTTACAATGCTGATTTGATTGATAACAGGGCTTTGGACGAAGCTATTGATAGGGTTATTGCTGGTCCACAAAAACGTACACGTGTTATGAATGATGCTGAAAAAACTATGACAGCTTATCATGAAGGTGGACACGCTTTGACAGCTGCGGCTTTGAGATATACGGATCCTGTAACTAAAGTCACTATTTTGCCACGAGGTAAAGCTTTGGGATATACGATGGTTTTACCTATGGAAGATAGATATTCTAAGAGTAGAAATGAGCTGTTAGATGAGCTAGTTTATGCTATGGGTGGACGTGTTGCTGAAGAATTAGTTTATTTAGATCCTTCAACAGGTGCAGCTAATGATATTGAAAAAGCAACATCTACAGCACGTAATATGGTAACTACTTATGGTATGACTAATGCTTTAGGTAGTGTGAAACTTGGTTCTACACGTGAAGAATATTATGGTGATAAAACGCAGGATTATTCAGATCACACTGCTATGCTGATTGACAATCAAGTGAAAGATTTACTTGATGCTGCGCATAGGGAAGCTTTGGAAATATTAATTCAGTATAGAGATGTATTGGATAAGCTTGTTTTGGAATTGCTCGAAAAAGAAACTTTGAACGAAGCAGAACTTGCAGAAATTTTTAAAGATGTCGTAAAGCGTGAGCCACGTGAAGTATGGCGAGGTATTGAAGCAGACTACGGTACTTATAGGGAGCCTGTATCTGTTGAAGATTTACCTGCAAGTGTTAGAGAAAATAAAACCAATATAAATACTGATAGCACTCAAAAAGTTGCTTCTAATAAAAATTGTGCTAACGCTGATGAATCTGCAGTATCTGAAAAAAAGAGTACTTGTGATTGCTATAAGTGTAAGGATAATTCAAATATTTCAAGCACTAAAGAAAACTCTGACAGTAAAAATTCTAAATAGTATGTTGTATTAATAAAGTAGATTGTTATTTCTGAAATATTTTAGAAATAACAATCTTACTGATTTTTAGTTGCGGAAGTTGTGCTGTGAATTATAATTATGAAGCCGTTAAAAAAGCTATTGAAGATTTATTATTCGCTATTGGAGAAGACCCTAAACGCGATGGCTTATTGGAAACTCCAGATAGAGTTGCTAGAGCATATAGGGAATTATTATCAGGCATGAATGAAGAGCCTGGTAGTGCACTTGATAAGCAATTTGAAGCTTCTCATGACGGTATAGTTGTTGTAAAAGATATAGTTTTTAGCTCTCTTTGTGAACATCATATGTTACCTTTCACTGGTGTAGTTAATATTTGCTATATACCAAGTAATGGAAAGATTACAGGACTTTCAAAGTTCGCTAGAGTTGTTGAAGGATATTCGCATCGATTACAAGTGCAAGAAAGACTTACTGGGCAAATAGCTGATGCGATTGAAGAGAAATTAAATCCCAAAGGTGTTTTAGTAGTTATTCAAGCTGAGCATATGTGTATGTCAATACGTGGCGTTAAAAAGAATGATTCTAAAACAATAACTTCTGTTGCACGAGGATGTTTTAAAACTGATTTTCATAGTCGTATTCAAGCTATGAGTTTGATGTCGTTAGAATCGAAAGTCTGGAATAATTATGAGCAGTTATAATACTAAAATAATGGGTATACTAAATATTACGCCTGATTCTTTCAGTGATGGAGGGAAATTTATTGAATTAGATAATGCTTTGTCTCACATGCAAGAAATGATTGATCAAGGGGCGGATATAATAGATATAGGTGGTGAATCTACCAGACCTAATTCAATTAGAATTCCATGGGAAGAAGAATTTAGTCGTATAAAGCCATTACTATCGGCTATAAAAGGAAGCCATATTCCTATTTCTATCGATACCATGAATTCTAAAACTGCTTTAGCTAGTTTAGATTACGGTGTAGAATATATAAACGATGTTTCTGGCGGAATATATGATGATCAGATGTATAAAGTTATTGCAGATAATAATGTTAATTATATTTGCCAGCATTGGCGCGTTAATATGGATTCTATAGAAGCTGAAAAATATTGGAACTTACTCCATGATGTTATGCATGAGCTTTATGTTCGTATAAAAAATATGCGCGAAATCGGTATAAAAGATGAAAAAATCATTATAGACCCAGGTTTGGGCTTTTATAAGACTCATGAACAGTCTTGGGAATTGCTTAATAAAGTTGATCGTTTAAAAGAGCTAGGTTTTCCTATTTTGATAGGCGCGTCCAGGAAACGCATGACCGTTTTATATGATAAAGTTAGTATAAGCGATAGAGATAAGGTAACAGCGAAAATTTCTGCTTTTTGTGAAGATCATAATATTTGGGGCGTTAGAGTACATAATGTTGCATTAACTAAAAAATATTTAGAGGGAAGAGCCGTAAAATGAGTTTCGATAAAATTTGTCTCAAAGGCATTACTGCTAAGGGCTATCATGGTTTTTATGATAAAGAAAAAGCTGTGGGACAAAATTTTGTTGTAGATGTTGTAATGGATGTTGATTCCAAAAATGCTTGTATAAAAGATGATTTAGCAAAGACTGTAGATTATTCAAAAGTAGGTTCGGCTGTTGTACAGGTGATAGAGTCAGATCCAGTTAATCTTATAGAAACGCTTGCAGAAAAAATTGCATCAAAAGTTTTAGAATTTGAAAATGTGTGTGAAGTAAGTGTTACTGTTCACAAACCTGAAGCACCTTTGGATTATGAGTTTAAAGATATAGAGTTTACTATTGAGCGCAACAGATCAAATTTGCGTTTCGATTTCAAAGATGATTTGAAAAACGCACAAAAACCACTATCTCTTTCTGAAAATATTGTTGAAAATGAAAATATTAATAAAAATAAGGACAATGATTTCTCTATAAATACTGAAGCTGATAGTGTTGCAAGTGAGGATAAAATTAATATTCTGCATGCTGAAAATGAGTGCAAATGCTCAAATGAAGTTATTTCCAATGATAAGTGTGAAGATGAACATAGCGATGAAAATATGACTGTGGAAACTGATCCAAAGACAGATATAATTGATGTAACAAAATCTGGTTGTGAAAATTTTCCTCCTATTTTTAATCCTGATAAAGCAGATGTTATATTAGCATTGGGTGCCAATTTAGGTGATCCTGTTGAAATGTTTAAAAATGTTATTTCAGATTTAGATAGAGCTTTAGGTTTTGAAGTTACAGATGTTTCACCGTTGGTAAAAAATAAGGCGCAGACTTTAAACAGTGAAGTTCAAGATGATTATTTCAATTGTGTACTTGCTGGTAAAACTTTTTTGTCTCAACAAGATTTATTAGGATTAGTAAAAGAAATCGAATGTTATTTTGGCAGACGTGCTCATGGTAAATGGGAATCTAGAACTATTGATATTGACATTATTTCTTATAATAATGAATCTTATCATAGTGAAAATTTGACTATCCCTCATAAAATGGCAAAAGACAGATGCTTTGTTTTGCTTCCATGGTATCTTATGAATAAAAGTGCTGTTTTAGGTGAACAGAAAGTTTTTGATTTACTAAAAGGCGTTGATTGCAAAAATAATGTGATATTTGTATGGAATGATTGGTTGACGAAATCTTTATCGGAGTTGGAAGATATTAGTGCAATGAATATGAATAGTGGCGTAGAATGTGATAATTTAGAGCGCAGAATTATAGATGATGATGTAGATATTTTCACTGGAAAAGATATTGAAAGTGATGGCAGTGTAATAGGTAATTGCGACTTTTTATCTAATGATGAAAATGATGATGTTGAGAACAATGTTAATTTATCCTCTGCTGATGAAAATGCTATTTCTGTGCCAGGTAATGAAAGTAGAATTATAGATTTTGCAAGTTCTCAAGATGAATTAGGGGAAAAGTGTTCAATGCAAGCAGATTCTGCTGTTCCTTCTGATGATTGTGTTTGCGTAGACAGTCTTGAGGACAAGGATTTTTCGTCTGAAATTGCTGCAAATGATCAGGCAGAAAAGGATAATCTTGATCAGGAAGATAATTTAAACGATATTTTGAACAGCCTTGAGCATACTAGAGTTATGAATCAGCTAAGAACTTTATTCACTGGTGGTGCTGAAGAAAATGTAGCAGATAATTTTGTTACCGAGAAGAATGCAAATGAAATAAAAACTGGTGAAAATTCAGATTCACATAGTGCTAATGTTGCGGGCGATGTGAATTATCAGGATTCTATGGTGCAAATAGAAAAATCTGATGTTAAAAAGCATGAAAATTTTTCAAGTGAAAATGAGCGTGATGGTGAGTTTGGTAGAGGGCTTAAAAAGCATACAGGAATTTATGAAGGCGATTTGCCGAATGAATGGGATAATAAAGTATCTAGAAAAAGCATTTATGAAGCTTTGAGAAAGAAAACATTTGAAGAAGCTATGGATACAGATTTTTCTAATCCTAACCATTCTTATAAACCAAAATGGCAATCTATAGATATGGGTAATTAGCATGGAAAAAATGAAGTATTCATATTTGTGTTTGGCTTTTATTTTATATTTTATTCCTAGTCTTGCTTTTATTTATCTTTTAATTAAATTAGCTAGTTACCCGCCTGTCGCAACTGTAGGGTTGCCTGTAATAATGATATTGCTTACAGTTTTATTATTGTTTTTGGGTTTGCATGTTAAAAAATATAAAGAAAATGAGCACACTAATATGAATGCTATCACTGCGAGCAGAGTTTTAGTTTTTGCTAAAACTCTCGGTTATGGTGGTTCATGTTTAGCTGGTTTTTGCGCGGCTCAAACTGTTGTTTTTTTCTTTCACAGGCAAGTTTCTTATTTTGAAGAAATGATTTTAATAGCTTTTTTTGGTGTTGTGGCTTGCATAATTGCTTGTATTGCAGGTGTGATTGTGGAAAATTGGTGTGTTATTGATGATGATAATAATTTGAATACTGGATTGCCGAGTAATTGTTAGATGTAATTATGGTTAAGCGAAAAAATTCTGCTAGAAAAAATTCAGATATTTCTAATTCTGTGGTGCATAAAATTAGGCGCAGTAGTGCTGATAAGGATTTTGTTTCTAAAGATAAGAAGAGTAAAAATACGTTGAAACAAAATAGTATGAATAGATTTCGTGTATCTAATTCTTCTAAAAAAGATGTTGAATCCGATAGGCGTCGTAATACGAAAAGTAATGATTTTTTTGTGCAAGATTTTTCAAGTTCTGATTTTAAACATAATCGTGTAAAGAAATCGGATACTACTCATTATAAAGAGAAAAAAAATTCTGATAATAAAAAAAATAATAAGCATTTTTCTTCCACATCTTCTGATAGGAAAATTAGTGTAAAAAATGAATATTTTGACGATGGTTTGAGTTATATAAAATTTGATCAAAATAGAAATATTTCAGGTCCAGCTAATGAGTTTAAGAAAAGTCATAAAACTACGTCTCGTAAGCGAAATACTCCGCGTGATTATAATATGGCGAAAAAGATTTTTAAAACTATGGATAATGTGACATATTTGTCTGATTTTAAAAACTTTAATAAAGATTCTGAGTCTATGAAAAAAATTCAGAATAAAGCTCGTGTTATAAATGAAAATTTGCATAAAAAAGTTCATGACACTACTACTAGAATGCGTAATAATGCGAATCCGTATGTAGGTAAAATGCAGGATAGTTTAGTGAATAAAAGTAATGTTTTTTATAATAAGGTAACTAAAGCTGATCCTAAAAGTAAATTGATTTTAATTATTTTATGTTTAGCATTATTTGTTTGGATCGGATTTTTCTGTTATAAACAAATAGTTTCTTATAGTAGTGATTTGAAAATTTCATCGAGAAATTCAGTAAATAAAAATCTTTCTACGTCTGGTTTTGATTTTGGGAAAATACCTGAATGTGATATTTCTGATTTGAGTGTAAATATTTTTCTTGATAAAAATCAATTGCCTGTTGCTTCAGGTGGAAGCTTTGGTATTACTATAACTAATAAATCAACTAAAACTTGTTTGGCGCGTGCGGGTTCAAATAAATTTGGTGTGCGTGTTGTTTCTGGTGATCAGAAAATTTGGGATAGTACTTCTTGCCCTGTTACTAGTAAAGATAATCCTTTGCTTTTATCTGCTGGCCAAACTTGGAAAGGGTCTATTGTTTGGGATGGTTATACTTATGGGAAAAATTGTGAAAGGTTAGGCGTGTCTTCTGCGGGAACTTATCGTGTCATTGGTGTCAAGAATGGTGATTTGCAAGACAACGCACAGAACTTTTCTGTGAAATAGTTTTTATCTGTCATATGATGGCGTATTTATTAGTTGTGTGTCTAGAAACTCGCGAATGCGTTTTGCTCTAAAGTGTCCTACGCCTTCGATTGATTGTAGTTCTTCAAGCCCACTGTTTAGAATATTTTGTAGTGTGCAGAAGTGTTCTACTATTGAGTCTGTTATAGATTGTGGTAGGCGTGGTATGCTTTGCATCATGCGATATCCTCGAGGGTGTATTGCATCGTCGAGGTTTATTATGTCTAGCATTGGTAGGTTTAGTCCTCTTGCAAGTACTGTAAGGTCGATTATGTCGTTGGATGACAGTGATATGAGGTGTTCTTCGGCTTTTTGTATATCTGATTTTTCTGCCATGTAGTCTTTTAGTAGAACTATTCTTTCTTTAGCTACTCCTCTTACAAGGTCGTCGAGTTGTAATGATATTAGTCTGCCTTCTTTGCCTAGTTCAGCTAGATATGCTTCTATTTCATTTGTTATTCTTCGTATCATTTCTGTTCTTTGTAGCGCTATTGCTATGTCTTTTACTACTATTTGATCGGTTATTTCGTATTGTGTCATTAAATTCATGAATTGATCTAGGCGTGTTCTGTATTTTTCTAGAGTGGATAGCGCTTGGGTTGCTTTTGATAGTATAGTTTCTGGTGGTTCTAGTGTGTATCTTATGTCGCCGGTGTATATTGTGATTACTTTCATTGATGCGCTAATAGATATTACAGGTGTTTGTGTTTGTTTTGCTGTTCTTTCGGCTGTGCGGTGTCTCATTCCTGATTCTTTTGTCGGTATTGTTGAGTCAGGTAGTAGTTGTACATTTGCTCGTCTTATTCTCATTGTGTCAGTATCTATTATTATTGCTCCGTCCATTTTGGATAGTTCTCTAAGTAGTGCGGATGATACTTCTACATCTAGTTCTATTCCGTCGGAGCATATTTTTTCTATGTTTTCGTTGTATCCGAGGATTATGAGTGCGCCTGTTCTGCCGAGTTGTATTCTTTCTAGACCTTCGCGTAGAACGGTTCCTGGTGATATTGCTTGTAGTATTTCTC
The DNA here is from genome assembly GCA_946998115.1 of uncultured Actinomyces sp. GTDB lineage: Bacteria > Actinomycetota > Actinomycetes > Actinomycetales > Actinomycetaceae > ZJ293. The sequence continues at coordinate 43,092 of CAMPYB010000003.1, forward strand.
TAAGTTTTATGTCGTTTTGGTCGTGTGTCATAAAATACTCCTTATTATCGCCCATTTTAGTATAAATGTTTTTATATTTATTTTCAGTTTTTTGTATTGTTTGTTTTGTTTTAGTTGTGATTAATATAAGTAAAATGTATTATTGATAATAATTATCATTATTGTTTGGGGGAGAGATTTTTAAGAATGCTTTTCTGTGCTGATAGAAAAAATAAAAATATAAATATTTTAGTAATAGTTTTTATTGCGCTTGGAGTGATTTTTAGCGTACAAATTCCTTGCTTTAGCGTAAATAAAGTTCAATTTCAGCACAATATAATAAAGCATTATAATAAAAGCATGCCTTCAATTTTGAAGAAAGACGCTACTCAAGAATCATCGAAAAAGTTTGAACAAAATATATCTTCCTCAAATGTACTTTTTATTTCAGATAAATATTTTATCTATGGTGTAGGTGACAAAATTTTAGCGAGTGATAACATCGAAATTTTGAATAAACTTATTACTACTGAAAAATATGAAAATAATAATTTTGATAATAAAAATATAATAGGGATAGCTTCTGATTTTTATTATTATAAAGACAACGATAATAAAATATATAAAATTGATGGAGAACCTGTTTATAGAATTGGGCAAGGGACAAATACGCCTAATAATATTATCGCTACATTTGAAAAAGGATATTATTATTTTGACAATGATATGTTGTATAAATATGAAGGCGAGAAACAACCACCAGAAAACAAAATTGACAAGAGATACGGTCAATATTGGAAATATGATATATCAACACAAAAATATGTTCGTTTGAATGCTGATGAAACCAATGCTTTGTCTTCGCAAAAAAATATCGATAAAAGTAATAGTTCTGCTTCTTCACAAAGTGATAGAAATGAAATATATTATGAGCATATAAGTGCTGAAAAGTTTGATGAAATAAATAAACAATATGATTTACAACATGAAAATTTATTGGCACAAACTGCTGAACATCCTTCGCATGGTGGAGGAAAAATAAATTCTGTAGCGACTTCAAAACAAATAAAAATAAATAAATCTGAATCTAGTAAAAAAATAAAATTACAAGATAAAGACAAAGGCACAAAAATTTATACGGGTGGCGTACAACCAGTAGATTCTGATAAAAATATTAAATATCCTATTTTGCCTTTATTATCTTTTATATTATTTGGTAGCGGAATTGGAGTGTTTATTTCAGGTGTAGTATTTTCTGGTTACGCGTTAATTAAAATGTAAATTTATCATTGTCTTTTCTCATTTTGGTTTTGTGCTATGTTAGGTAATCTTGGTAAATAAATATATACTGGTTATTGCTACATTGAACATGCTTGTAGGTGAAAATGAAAAATCTTTTTAATAAATTATTTTCTATAAATAATGAAACGTCAGATAAAGCTAAGTTTGGCGCACCAAATCACGAGAATGCCGAATTTTTAGATTTCAATAAACATAATGATTTTGAAAATCTTGACGAATCATTGAGAGAACAGAGAGATTTTGTTGATTTTTCATCAAACATGAATATAGATAATGCTAAATGTGATATGAGTAATGATTTTGTGTTTGGGAATAAAATTGTGGCTTTATTTGATATAGATCAAACACTTATGAAAGGCTCGTCTTCATATTATGTAGCTTGTGATTTGTATAATCGTAAATTTTTTGGTTTAAGAGATATTTTTTTTGCGACTAGGCATGTAATTTTGTATTTGCTATTAGGTGAAAGTAAAAGGCGCATGAATCTTGTTTGTGATAGGGCATTGAGAGTTCTTGCAGGTCGCAGTGTGGATGAAGTTTCAAATATAATGCAAGAAATTTATGATCGTGATATGAAATCGAAAGTTTTTTTGTATATGAAATATGTTTTGCAAAGACATATAAAAGCAGGGCATGATATATGGCTTGTGTCGGCTGTTCCTGTGCAAATTAGTGATGTTATTGCTAAAAATTTGGGAGCTAAAGGAGCGTTGGGGACGAAAGTTAAAGTTGTTGATGGCATTTTACAGCCTGAGCTTGATGGTTGCTTTATGCATGGAGAGGGAAAAAGAGAAGCTGTTTTACAGCTTGCTCTTGAACGTGGATATGATTTATCGTCTTCTTTTGCATATGGTGATTCTTATCAAGACATGCATATGTTGTCGTTGGTAGGTTTTCCATGCGCAGTAAATCCGGATAGAAAATTACGTAAAGTTTGTTTGAATCGTGGCTGGAATATATTGCACGTAAAACGTACTAATAATTGAATTTAGTGCAAATATTGCGGTTTTTGCGTATTTTACTAGCGTTTAGTTTTACTGTAGTGTGAAAATTTAATTGTAGTTTATAAAACGAGAAATAAACGGGATGTATATATGGTAAATGATTCAACTCTTGTTATAGGACTTGGGCGTTTTGGCTCTGCAGTTGCTGTTACTTTGGACAAATTGGGGCGTGAAATTTTAGCGGTAGATGTGTCGAGTAAATTAGTCCAAAAATGGTCTTCTCGTATTAGGACTGTTGAAGCTGATATGACTAATAGTTCGGCTTTAGAACAAATTGGTATTGAAGATTTTTCTTCAGCAGTTGTAGGTGTTGGATCTTCTTTGGAAGCATCGGTGCTTATTACAGCTAATCTGGTTGATGCGGGTGTGCGACAGATTTGGGCTAAGGCTACTAGCCGTGAGCATGGTCGCATTTTGAAACGTATTGGAGCGCACCATGTTATATATCCTGAATATGATGCTGGCCAGAGAACTGCGCATTTAGTATCTGGTCGTATGCTCGATTATATAGAAATGGAAAAGCATGGATTTTCTATTGTTAAAATGCGTCCTCCACGTGAATTTTGGGGTTTTACTTTAGCGCAGTCACAAATTCGCAGGAAGTATGGTGTTACAGTAATTGGTGTGTTGAGTGTTGGTGAGCCTTTTGAATATGCTACAGCGCAAACACAGATTAATGAGGATGATATTATAATAGTTGGTGGTGATGCTGATCTGCTTGAGAATTTTGCAACAAGATAAGTTGGTCGTGTTGTAAATTTTTCTTTTAGATTCGGTTATTTTGTTCTATATTTGCATTCATTTTATATTAACTGTATATTAATTATTGTTATTTTGCTTGGATGGGTGAAAATGAATCTTTCAAACAAACCTAGTTTATATACTATTGTTGAGGTTGCACAGATTTTGCGTGTGTCAAAAATGACCGTTTATCGCATGGTGCATTCCGGTGATTTACCGGCTATTCGCGTGGGAAAGTCTTATAGGGTTCCGGCTTCAGCAGTTGAAGGGATTTTGATGTTGGAAGATACTTTTTTGGAAGATAAAATTTTTGATAATTAAGTTTTAATTAGGTAAATTTATTTTTCTCTTTTACAATATTTCTGGCAGTTCGATTATTAAGGAGGGCCGATGGGCTCCGTTATCAAGAAGCGTCGCAAGCGCATGGCGAAGAAGAAGCATCGTAAGTTGTTGCGTAAAACTCGTCATCAGCGTCGTAATAAGAAATAATCTGAATTGGGCTTGGATCTTTAATTGCTTCCGGGCCCTTTTTAGTTTATTCTTTGTACATGATACGTTTTCTGCCTTTTATTTTTGCTTTTATTGTAACTGTTTATTCTGTATGCTCTTGTATTTTTACTTCTGAAGATGATTTTCCTATTAGGATCGCGAAACCTATAGTTGTTGCTGTTATTATTCTTACTACTCCTTTGGGTGGCTTGGTTTGGCTAGCATGGTTGTTTATGAAAAAGTTTGATAATTCGTCTGATAATGCTAAAGAGAAAAAAATTGTAGCACCTGATGATAATGATGAGTTTTTATTTACTTTGGATCGCGATAATCAGTTGAGACGTGATGGTATTTTACGTGATGATGTATCTGATTTGTATGATAATTTTAAGGATAATAACGATAATATTTCGCAAGATTTCGGTGTTGACAATCTAGAAAATAATGAATCTGGTTCTGATTGTGAAAAGCATGATGATATAGATGATGATAGCGAGTCTAAGTAGAAATATTTTTATTAAATTTTGTAATGTTTTATATTTTATGGTTTTATAATTTTATATTTGTGTTTGAAAATATAAGTTTGTAAGACGTATATCTTATACAATTTTTATGTTTTATTTTATTAGAATGTGTATATTTTGAAATTTTTATTGTAGTTTAATAGTATTGTATTGCTTATTTTAGTGTTCATTTTATCGATGCTATTAGGAATTGTTGTGAAAAATATTAAAATAGTGACTGGCATATTTGCTTGTGTTTTGGCTTTGTCTTTAAGCGGTTGTGCTAATACTGCGGAAACCAAAGTTGAGAAGAAAGCTAAGCCTTCTGTAGAGAAAATTTGGCCTTTGACTGGTAAAAAGGCGTCGTCTGGTGATGATATTGCTCGTCCTGCTTTGTCTATGAAGATTGAAAATATTGATGATGCTCGTCCGCATGTGGGCTTGGATAAAGCTGATATTGTTTGGGAGCAGATGGTTGAAGGTGGATTAGTGCGTTTTAATGCTGTGTTCCATTCTGATCTTCCAGAAAAAGCTGGTCCTATGCGTTCTGTCAGGCCAATGGATGCTGATATTTCTGCACCTTTGAAAGGTGTTTTTGCTTGTAGTGGTGGTCAGCTTCCTTTTAAGCAATCAGTGTCTGAAGTTGTGGGAAAGTTTATTGATGAGGATGGCGCTGGTTCTACTGCAATGCGTAGTTCAGATCGTCCTGTGCCACATAATTTATTTTTGAATGTGAAAGAGGCTTTGGCTGAATTTGGCAAAGGTTTGAATGCTCCTTCTCATCAGCTGGATTTTGCTGATGGAAAGAAAAATAAGCTTTTTGTTGACGCTAAAGGTTCAGATGCTAAGCCTGCGAATAATTTAGTTTTGGATTATCCAGCACATAATGCTAAATGGGATTTTGATGCTTCTTCAAAGGAATATTTGCGTTCAGATAATGGTAGTGCGCTTGTTACAGAAGATGGTGTGAGAATTGCTTCTAATAATATTGTTGTTATGGATGTGAATGTTAAACCTAATTCTTTTGACGCGCATGTTCCTCAGACTATTCTTGTTGGAGAAGGCAAAGCGAGATTCTTGACTAATGGTAAATATGTTGAGGGTACGTGGAGTAAGAAGAATGTTGATTCTCCGGTTATTTTTAAAGATTTGAAAGGGCGTAGAATTAATTTTGCTCCAGGTAAAACTTGGATAGAATTATTGCCTGTAACATCTAGTTTTGAGATTGGATAATTTTTTTAGGTTTGTTTGTTTGAGGATATTTATGTTAATTCTTGGTATGGTTTATTGAAGTTTATTCTACTAGCTTAAACTTTTTTTCCCTTTTTTCTTTTTTCATTATGATAAGTTTAATATAACTGGTAGAGTTTAACTAATTGCGATTTATATCTTGAATTGCAATCCGATAAGCTTTTCTTGCCTTTATGGCATAGTTTGGCTTATTTTAGTACTTATAAGATTCTGAAGAAAGGCAACTTGGATGTTGCATCATGTTGACTCTGAAGCCGGCAAACTACATAAAGTGTTGTTGCACCGCCCAGGGCTTGAGATGAATCGTCTCACACCTTCTAATAAGGACGACTTGTTGTTTGATGATGTGCTTTGGTTAGAAAAAGCACAGGAAGAACATAAGGTTTTCGTAAAGACATTAGAAGAACGTGGAATTGAAGTTCTGCTACTTGACAATGTTCTTACAGAAACTGTAGAAGTTCCTGAAGCTCGTCAGTATCTAACAGATCAGCTTTTCACAGAAGAAAATTATGGCGCTTTGGTAGAGCCTTTACGCGGTGTTGTCGAAGATATGACAGCACGCGAGTTTGCTAATTTGATGATTGCTGGTATAACCAAGCGTGAATTGGTAGAAAAGATAGGGGACGCATCTTCTGTATATTGGAATACTCTTGAAGATGACTCATTGCTTCTTTCTCCGCTACCTAATCATTTATTTACACGCGATACATCTTGCTGGGTTTATGATGGTGTTGCTGTTAACTCAATGCAAAAGCCAGCTCGTCGTCGTGAAACCTATAACTTAGGTGCTATTTATCGTTGGCATCCTTCTTTCGCTAATGATAATTTTAACCTTTGGACAGATGGCCAGGGAGGACCTGAATGCGCTGTCGAAGGTGGTGACGTTCTGGTCATTGGTCGTGGTATTGTTCTAGTCGGTATGAGTGAGCGTACTACTCCTATTGGTGTTGAGCGTTTAGCAAAGCGTCTATTTGCTAACGGTTCAGCAAAGCAAATTATTGCTTTGGATATGCCTAAGGGACGTGCTTGTATGCACTTGGATACTGTTATGACTATGGCTAATGAAAATACTTTCAGTAAGTATGCCGGTCTAGGTATGCTACCTTCATACTCTATTTTCCCAGGAGATAAAGGCGAATTGGAAATTGTGCAAAATCCTGCTGAGGAAATGCACAAAGTTATTGCTAAGGCTTTGGGTGAACCAGAGATAAATATATTGACTACCCCACAGGACATGCTCGCAGCAGAGCGTGAACAGTGGAATGACGGTTGTAACATGTTGACAATCGCACCGGGCGTTGTAGTTACTTATGAACGTAACGTTACTACAAATGCCTATTTCCGCAAGAACGGTCTTGAGGTTCTTGAAATCCCAGGTGACGAACTCGGTCGTGGTCGTGGTGGCCCACGTTGTATGAGCTGCCCGTTGATTCGTGACGGCATCTGATAAAAATTCGGAATAATCTACTATTAAAGGATGGATAATATGGCAATTGGACCATTGCAGGGTCGCAATTTTCTAAAGGAATTGGATTTTACAGTAGAAGAATGGCGTTATCTTCTAGATTTAGCTGCAGAACTAAAGGCTGCTAAGTATGAACGTCGTGAAGTTCAGCACCTAAAGGGCAAGAACATTGCTTTGATCTTCGAAAAGACCTCTACTCGTACACGTTGTTCATTTGAAGTTGCAGCATATGATCAGGGTGCACATGTAACTTACCTAGATCCAACAGGTTCACAGATGGGACACAAGGAATCAGTAGAAGATACAGCACGTGTTCTAGGACGTTACTATGATGGTATCGAATTCCGTGGTAAGAAGCAGGATCACGTTGAAGTTCTAGGTAAACTAGCAGGTGTTCCAGTATGGAACGGTCTAACAGATGAATGGCACCCAACACAGATGCTTTGCGACATGCTAACAATGCATGAAGTAACAGGTAAAGATTACAAAGATATTGCTTTCGCATACTGTGGTGATGGCCGTAACAACGTATGTAATTCTCTTCTAATTTCTGGTGTAATGCTAGGTATGGATGTTCGTGTTGTTTCTCCTAAGGAACTATGGACAGCTCCAGAGCTAATCAAGAAGGCTGAAGAAATTGCTAAGAAGACTGGCGCAAAGATTACACACACTGATGATGTTAAAGCTGGCGTTAAAGGTGTAGACTGCGTTTACACAGACGTTTGGGTATCAATGGGTGAACCAAAGGAAGTATGGGATCAGCGTATTGCTCTTCTAAAAGATTTCCAGGTTAACAAGGAACTAATGAAGGCAACAGGTAATCCAAATGTTAAGTTCCTACACTGCTTGCCAGCATTCCACGATCGTCACACAAAAGTTGGTGAAGATATTTACCAGAAGACAGGCATGGAATCTCTAGAAGTTACACATGAAGTATTTGAATCAGATGCTTCAGTTGCATTCCAGCAGGCTGAAAACCGTATGCACACCATTAAAGCTGTTATGGTTGCTACACTAGGTGAGTGGTAAGTCGATGCGTATAGTAGTAGCTCTTGGTGGAAACGCAATGCTAGAACGTGGTCAGAAGCCTGACGCATCTGTTCAAATTGAAAATGTTTTGACAGCTGTTAAAGCTTTGACACCTCTAGCTAAAGAACACGAATTGATCGTTACACATGGTAATGGTCCACAGGTTGGTGTTCTAGCTCTTCAGTCAGCAAATGACAAGAAACTATCCGAACCATATCCATTTGACACTATTGGTGCTATGACACAGGGTATGATTGGATACTGGTTGCAGCAGGCTTTCAAGAATGCTTTGCCAGAACGCGATGTTTGCAGCATGATTACTCAGACAATTGTTGATCCTAAGGATCCTGCATTTGACAATCCTGCAAAGTTCGTGGGTGAAGTATACAACGAAGATCAGGCTAAAGAATTTGCTAAAGAACGCGGATGGACAATGAAGCCAGATGGCAAGTATTTCCGTCGTGTTGTTGGTTCTCCTGATCCTAAGAACATTCTTGAAATCGAAGTTATCCGTAAGCTAGTTGACAGCGGTGCTGTTGTAATTAGCTCTGGCGGTGGCGGTATTCCAGTTGGACGCGATGAAAATGGCAAGTTGTACGGCATTGAAGCTGTTATTGACAAGGACCTTTCAGGTGCTGTTTTGGCACGTGAATTGGGTGCTGATTTCTTCATGATTCTAACTGATGTTCCTGCTGTTATGGAAAACTTCGGTACTCCTGAGCAGAAAGAAATCAAGCGTGCAAAGCCAGAAGAAATGCGCGCAAAGGGATTCGCTGCAGGTTCTATGGGACCTAAAGTTGAAGCAGCTTGCCGTTTCGTTGAACTAGGTAATGGTGCTGCAGGTATTGGTCGTTTGGCTGATGCTGCTGCTGTTATCAAGGGTGAAGCTGGTACAATCATCAGCAAGACAGGTGAGTATTAAAATTTAATTCACTAATAGTGATATTAATCTCATGTTTTAGTCCTAGTTTACGCTTTGGAAAAGGTGTAAACTAGGACTATTGAAACTTAAAGGACTTTTGAGTTTCAAAGATGTCACCGAAAGGCGATGTCGCGACTGTACAATTGTAATTATTAGAAATTCATTTATATGCGAAGACGCGTATAGAAGGAGTGAAGGATTATGACAAAGATCGTTAACTCTTGGAACGATTTTGATCCATTGAAGCACGTTATTGTTGGTCGTGCAGAGAACTCATGTATTCCACCAGAAGAGCCAGCAACCTCTGAAAAGGTTCCAGTTGACTCAGAAATGCGTGGTATGTGGGGACCTCGTCCATTGTACACAGTTGAAAAAGCAGCAGCACAGCTAGATAACCTAGCAGCAGCTTGCGAAAAGTTTGGTGCAAAGGTTGACCGCCCAACACCTCTACAGTGGAACCAGCCAGTTATTACACCTGACTTCCGCACAGACTCAATGATGACATGTATGCCTCCACGTGACGTTCTATTGACAATTGGTCCAGAAATCATTGAAGCAGCTATGTCATTCCGTTGCCGTTTCTGGGAATACTTGGCATACAGCCCACTATTGTCAGAATACTTCAACAATGACCCAGAATTCATCTGGTCACAGGCACCACGTCCACGTTTGACAGACAAGTCCTACAAGCACAACTACTACGATGAGAAGATCTCCCTAGAAGATCGTCTAATCCGTACAGCTAACAAAGACTTCGTTACAACAGAAGAAGAAATCCTATTCGACGCAGCTGACGTTCTACGTCTAGGTAAAGACCTATTCATTCAGCATGGTCTAACAACAAACCGTAAAGCTATGGAATGGTTCAAGCGTAAGTATCCAGAATTGCGCGTACACGCAGTAAACTTCCCAGGTGACCCATATCCAATCCACATCGACGCAACATTCGTACCATTGCGTCCAGGTTTGATTATCAACAACCCACACCGTCGTCTACCAGAAGAACAGCGTAAGATCTTCGAAGCAAACGATTGGCAGATTGTTGATGCTGCTATGCCAGCTCACAAAGAACCACCACCGTTGTGCTACTCTTCAGTATGGTTGTCAATGAACTGCCTAGTTCTAGACCACAAGACAGTTATCGGTGAAGCTTCAGAAGTAAACCAGCTAGAACAGTTCGACAAGCTAGGTATGGAACCAGTTCCAGTAGCATTCCGTGATGCATACGCATTCGGTGGCGCTCTACACTGTGCTACAGCTGACGTTTACCGTGAAGGTGGCTGTGAAGACTACTTCCCAAATCAGGTAGAAGACCCAACACTAGTCTAATTAGATAGTGTAGAAGTTTTCATTCCGTAGGGATTGAGTTTTATTGTGGTTCTCTCCGTAAGGAGGGAACCACTTTTTATATTTTTATTTACAAATTTTGTTTGTTATTTTTTCTTATTTTATAACTTGCGTTATAAAATCAATTTTTGGTTTCAAAATTTAATAATTTCAAAATTATCAATATTTTTTCTAAAAATTTTTCTAAAACCTAGATTTATTTATTTACAAATTTTGTTTTCTTTAGAAATTACTAAAAGATTTATTTAATATTTTTGTATTATTTATGAAATATGATTACTCTAATCTTTGCTATAAATTAAAAAATGTTATGTAAAATGTGTAGTTTTTTAAAATAAAACATTATAATAAGGAAGTATATAAATTATCTATTTGTTGTTATGTTTTAATGTATGCCGTTACTTGTGAAACGTTTATAAAATGATTGAGTAAGGAATTAAAAAATGGAAAAAGATTTATCTTCAAATCATTCAATTAATTCAAAAAAATATAATCATACTCCAATATATAAAACTGCATGTGTAACTATGCTTGCGGGTGCTATGTTATTTACTAGCGGTTTAGGTACACCAGCTTTTGCTGATGGTTATGTCAGTGGCGACAATAACAATCTATATTATGGATATAAAACAGATGCTGAATATAGTGCTGTACGTTTGCTTACAGAAGTACAATTTTATGACACGCCAGAAGATGCACGAAAAGGTGATCCTGTAAAACAAAATCCTATGGGTAGGTATGTGCGTGTTCATTATTATTCAAATGATCCTGAAGATGTAAATTCTCAACCTGATAGGTGGGCTCTTCGTCCTTCATGGTGGTTTGGAGTGCCGAAGGGGTTAGAAAATGTACAACACATTAAGCTTGTCAGAAAAGAACGTGTAACGCATAGTGGTGGCGTACAAGTTAAGCATCCTGAAGTCGTAGGTGGTAAGGATAGACGTGGGTATACGGTAGTTACTGCTAATGAATATGCTAAGCCTTCAGATTTTGAAAGTATTTCCCGGTACCATTATGATGCTAATGATCGTATAAATAATAAGAAGATAGCTAAAGTATGGAATGATTTAATCGGTTTTAAACATTACGATGACATGGGCGATACTAAAAAACAGTGGCCAGATTTTCAAGATAATACTCAATCAATTTTTGTAGACTGGGAATCATCAGGAACAAGATCATATGATTTTACTTATATTGCGAAAATATCTGATAAATTTGCTAATGATCGTGTAAATAATCCTCTTTACTTTACAGCAGGTATTTACCGTCCAGTAGGAAACTGGCATTATGCAACAGGTAAAGCATACTATATGCCAAAAGCATCCGATCATATTAGAGTCAATTATCCAAACCCTACAGAAGTAATGAATCTTACACAAGTAAGTCCTGCTGAAAAAGAACAAATAATTAAAGCAATAAAAGATGTTAATAAAGGTAAAGCAGGAGCTGAAAGTGAGTTCAGTAAATATCTAAAAGAATCAGATGGTATTGTCATTAATAATGATGGTAGTGCAAAGATTACTTTTATTGATGGATCTTATATTAATATTCCATCGAAACTTCTCGTAAAGCAGGGAAAGAAATATGCAGAAAAATATAGTTCTAACCCTGTCAATAAAACTGGTGTAGTGAAAATGACAAAACTCACACCACAAGAACGTGAAGCAGTGAAAAAAGCTATTATTGATTCAAATAAAGCAAGTGGTAAAGAAAATGAATTCTTGAAACATTTGAAGAAAAATGCTGGCGAATACAGTATTGAGGTTGAAGAAAATGGCGATGCGCACATTTTGTTCCAAGATGATTCAAGAATGACTATTCCTTCTTCTGATTTGATTTATCAAGGTGAAACAATTGCCGATTGGGCACCTTATTGTGTACCTGATCCGATTGAAGTTGCTAATATTTCTAAATTAGAACCAGGAGAAATTACTGAAATTATAAAAGCTTTCGACAACTCTAATAAAGATTTGCCTGTATATCAAGACGCAAAAAATGGCGATAAAAGTCCTGTAACTATAAATCCTAATGGAGATGCAGTAATAACGTGGAAAGATGGTTCTAGCACAACAATTCCTAGTTATTTATTCTTAAAAGAAAAAGTTAAACAGGTTCCAACTCCTAAACCACCTGCAGAAACAGAAAAAGAATTTAATGTGGATTTGCCTAATAGAGCGGTAACTGTAAACTTTGATCCATTTAATACGAAACCTGAGGATCTTGAAGCAAATAGGACTCAGCTTGACAATGTTAAAATAGCTCTAAAAAGATTAAAAGCTAAAGATGCTGAAGATAATAGTACAATTGTTCCTATTAAAGACGTGGAATTTGATTTTGTAAATGGAAAAGTTATCTTCAAAGCAGATGGATATAATGATAGAACATATCCGATGGGTATGTTCCTAAAGCAAAGAGCAGATAAACAGACACCTAAGGAAACGGAACATAATCCAGCAGGAAAAGCTGAATACAAATATAAAGTAGCTCCTGTTGAATATACAGGTAACGCACCTACCCCTCAAGATTGGCAAAAAGCTTTGAAAGCTTTCGTAAAATCGAATTATGGTGTAGATGTATCGAATGAACCAATAGTAGAAACTTATAGTTTGCCATCTACTTTTGTTCCAGTTGCTGGCACCCAAGGAATGAACGTTTATAAGAATGGTGAAAGCAATAATGCTGGTGTAGTAACAATTGGTATTTCACCTAACCATACAGATGGAACATTGCAAGTGCTAGGTTATACACAAGGTGATAATAATCTAAAAACTTTGTTTACTGTTCCTGCAGATCAGCTTTACAAAAAGCAAGGTGTGCAAACTGATCACACTCTTTCCGATTTGAAAGCATTAGCAAAGCAACTTGTCAAAGATAAACATAATGCTGGTGTTACAAATGAAGATTTTGAAAAATTTGGAATTGGAAGAAGTGATGATAATACGATTAACAGTATGACAGAAGACGATCTTCGAGATTTCATTAAAAAAGTTTCAGAAGCTAAACATATTGAACAAAAACGTCAATACAAGACTAATCCAGTTGAAGTTGAAGATTATGATAATTTGTCTGTACCTGATGAATTATTCAAAAACGCTTTGAAACAATTCCTTAAAGCTAACTATGACGGTAATGTAGATGCGTTAAACATTGAAGGTGCTTCATTTGAATTTGTTACGCGGAATGGAAGCGATTGGGTAAATAATAATCCACTCACTCCAAAAGATGGTGTTTTAGGAATGAAACTTGCATCTGAAAACAATCCGAAAGGAATTGCTAGTGCGCAACTTAATAATGACGGTGTTCGTATTGATTTCTGTGATATAGATGGAAAAGTACTTTTCAGTCTTGAGAAAGATGAATTGTATAAAAAAGCTCCTACACCGATTCCGCAAGATCAGTTGAATAAGATTAAAGATGAAGCTAAAAAACTAATTGATAAAAATGCTAAACTCACTGATCAACAGAAAACTGATTTTGATAAGCGAATTACCGATGCAGACAGTATTGATAAGATTCGTGAAATATTGAAAGAAGCTAATCAGCAGGCTGATAATAATCATGTGACTTCTGATGATATAAACAATAAGCAGAATACTGAAAAGCAAAAAGCTAAAGAAGAAGCTAAGCAAAAAGATGATAATGATTCTAATCAGAAGCAGAAGGAAGAAACAGAGAAAGAAAAAAATAAAGCTAATACTGAAATTGGTTCTTTGAATAATCTTTCTGATGAAGATAAAGAAAGAATCAAGAAAAAACTAAATGGTGAGCCTGGTAAAAATAATGGAGCACAATCACCTGAAGAAGTGCAAAAAATTCTTGATGAAGCTAAAGCAAAAGATTCAGCTAAAAAAGCTATAAAGGATTTATCTTTCATTGATCATGGTAAAGGTGAAGATGCTGATGTTTCAGATCCTAATCATAAAGAAGATGCTGCGCTTAAAGAATTATTAAATAAAAATAAATCTAATAAAGATGATGCGCTTAATCAGCTAGAAGATATTCTGAAATCTGACACTGAATCTACACCTGAAAAGATTGCTAAGGCAGTTGAAAATCTTACACGTAAAAATGCTGAAAATATGTTGAATGCTAAACAAAATGCTAAAGTTGAACTTGGTAAATTATCACATCTTACAAAGCAACAACGCGAAGAAGCTGAAAATAAGATTAATAATGCAACTAAGCCTTCTGATGTAAAGAAAGCAATTGATGACGCAAAAACTCTAGATAAATCTAATAAAGATGAACTAGATAATAAGCGTGAAAATGATAATAAGGAGCAGGCAGATAAAGATAAGCAAGCACTTAAAGATGAAAAACAAAAAGCTAAAGAAGATTTGTTAAACATTCCAGGCTTGACTGATGAAGAAAAGAAAGCTGCTAATGAAGAAATCGATAATGCAACGCGTAAAGGTGATGCTATAGCTGTAGTGAATCGATCTAAGAAACAAAAGAAAATTCGAGATACTCTTGCAGAAATAGCTAAACTTGAGCATTTGAATTATAATCAAAAAGCAACTTTTGAAAACATAATCAAACAAAGTGACGGTACAGATCATCTTGATGACAGCGGTCAACCGACTGGAAAAGATGATATTGATGATGCACTTGATCAAGCATTAAAATTGAATGGTGCAATGAAACGTCTTTCTGATCTTGATAAAATCGCAAATCAGTTTAAAGAAAGCGAAAAATACAAGAACCTAGACATTAACGATGGACAGCAAAAAGCTAAAAAACAATCGTTTGATAGTGCATTTGCTCGTACCGATGCTAATGAAAATCCAAATCAGCCTGGCGTTTTAAACAAAAAACAAGGTGACAATTTGGGTCTTGCACAAGTAAATGATTTGTATAAAGAATTGCTTGAAGCAATGAAAGCAATCGATCCAGCTGTGCAAGGTGCAGGTTTATATGTAAGTGATTTGCAAAAAGAATATGATGCTGATAATAAGCTAAAATCTGATAAGGATCCGAAGTATGAAAATGCATCTCAAGGCGTTAAAGATGCTTTTGATGAAGCTTTGAATAATGTTAAGACTCTTCTTGATGAAGTAACAAAACCTGATGCAAATACTGATCAGCAGATTCAAGATAAGATTAATGATGCTTATGCTAAACTCGTGGAAGCACGTCAACATCTTGATGGCGTGGATAAGTCTGGTTTGAAATCTTTGATTGATGATAGTTCTACTGTTAAGAATAGTGTTGCTTATGTCAATGCTGATGTTACTAAGCAAAGAGCATATGATAAGGCTATTTCTGATGGTTCGACTGTTCTACAGAAGGCAGGTGCTAGCGAAAAAGAGGTTAAGCAAGCAATTGATGCTATCAATAATGCCAAGTCGGCTCTTGATGGTGTTGATAAGTCTGAGCTACAAAAATCTGTTTCACAAGCAGATAAGCTAAAGTCTGATAAGGACCCGAAGTATGAGAATGCTTCTCAAAGCCTTAAAGATGCTTTTGATAAAGCACTACAGAAAGCAACTGAAGTTTTGAATAAAAAGACAGCAACTGCAGATGAAATAAGTGACGCTTTGAGCAAATTGAATGCTGCTAAGCAAGCATTGAATGGTAAAGCTACAAGCTCATCACTTGCAGGAAAATCATCATTGTCTAAGAATGCGAAACTTGTGAAGTCTAATCGTTTCTTGGAAAACACTGGTGCTGACGTTACATCTACAGGTTTGTTTGCGTCAATGTTTGCATTAGTTGGTGCTTGGCTCGTGTCTTTGAAACGTCGCCGTAACAAGCATGAATAAATAATATTGTATTTACATAAAATTTTGCCCTCATTTGCGCTTTTTATTGTGCTGTGGGGGCAAAATTGTTGTATATATATTAGTGTAAAATTGTTAATTTATTTTTTGAAAACAATAATTATTGCGTTAGTGCGTGATAATTAAAACATTTAAATTAAATAAAATTTTAGTATTTTATTTTTGTTTGAAGTGGATTTTAAATTATACTCTGTAAATGATGCCAAAGACGGCATTGAAATATCAAAAATTGAGATATCAAACTAAAATCATGCATCGTTTAATTATAAAAATATTGGAAAATATAATACTGTATATATTTCTGATATGTATTGAATACATTGCCTGATTTGTGTTTTATATATTATTTCTCTTGTAGGAGGATTGGAACTATGACATCGTCAGCATTACAAAAGGCGAAAGGATTTGCTTTCATGTTCCTCTCATCATCTCTGATGGGGGGGGGTCGGTGCATTCGCTAGATATATTGATGCACCAGGTGATTTTATAGCATTTTGGCGTTCTTTCGCTGGTTTCGTTGCTATGACAATAATTTTCCTTTTAGGTGGAAAATTTACTTTAGTCAAAGGGCAACGTTTTAGTCCAGCGATTTTCTTTTCTGGGCTTTTCTTGGGTCTATTATCGTCTTTGTATGTCATCGGAACACAATACACTACATTGGCGAATGCTTCGTTCTTAATTTATACAGGTCCAGTGTATTCTACAATTCTTGCAACAATATTTTTAAAAGAGCCTTTTAAATTATCTATGCTTGCTTCATTGGGTGCTGTTATTTTAGGCACATTATTTATTGTGGGAATTATTTCAGCTGATGGTATCGGTCTTGATCTTGACCCTAAATATACGGTTGGTAATTTGATCGCTTTGTCTTCGGGTGTTGCTTATGGGTTGTATTTATTTGTTTCGCGATTAAGGACAGATTTTGATTCTAATGTAAGAGCTTATTACAACTTTTTATTTGCTGCATTGACAATTACGGTTATGGTTATTATTCGCTGGTCAGATCTGCATTATCCTGTTAGAGAATGGAATGGTAATACTCCAGGTGGTGTTGTTGATAGTCAACCTTGGTTATTGTCTGAGATGAGTCAGCGTTCATGGATGGTTTTGATTGGATGTGCTTTGATTACAGGTTTTGGTGCTTTCTATTTTTTGACTTTGGCTACTAAGATTTTGATGGCAGGTGAACTTGCTACTATTTCTTATCAAGAAACAATCATGGCTTCTATTCTCGGTTTTATATTATTTTCAGAAGTTCTTACGCCTTTACAGTTCCTTGGTGGCGTTTTGATTATTGGTGGTGGTGTTTCGCAAATAATTTTGTCATTACGCAGTGCCAAAAAACCAAGACATATTAATGATAATAATTATGATGATTTTTCTAAAGATACAGTTGTTGCAGGGAGTGAATGGAAATGAGCTCTACAGTTTTAATGGAAGAAATTGATGCTTTTACTTATCGTGAAATGGTAACTAATGGTGAAAAAATTATTATTGTTCCAGTTGGTGCAATAGAACAGCATGGTCCGCATATGCCTGTAGGTGTTGATGCAATGTTATCAAGGGCTTTATCTGTAAGTTTGGCTAAAAAAGTTAATGGTCTGGTTGCTCCAGGTATAACATTTGGTTATAAATCGCAACAGCGGTCGGGTGGTGGATATCATCTTGCTGGCGGTTTATTTATGACTGGGACGACTTTAATTAATCATGTTAAAGAGCTTGTGGTAGAACTTGCTAGTCATGGTAATCGTAAAATTGTTTTTTGTAATGGTCATTACGAGAATTACCAATTCATGTTTGAAGGTATAGATGAAGCGTTGCGTCTTTTAAAATTGCAAGGTATTGATAATATGAAAGTTCTTTTGCTTTCGTATTGGGATTTTGTGGATGATAACACTATTGATAAGCTTTATCCTAATGGTTTTACTGGTTGGGATTTGGAACATGGTGGAGTTTTGGAAACATCTTTGATGCTTCTTTTGTATCCTGAAAAAGTTGATATGAGTAAAGTTGTAAAAGCAGACCCAGCTTCATTACCTAATTACGATATTTTACCTATACAACCTGAGCTTACTCCTGATTCAGGTTGTTTGTCTTGCGCGATTGAAGCAAGTAGTGAAAAAGGTGAGATATTGTTATCTGTAGCTTCTGATGCTATGGCCAAAGCTGTGTATAAAGAGTTCAGCTAGTTAATTTTATAGGCGATTTAGACACTTTTGTCTATTTCGCCTACTTTTTCTTTTTATAGTAGTTTATGAATGTTTATGAAAGTTGATGTGTGTTTCTTTCTATAGAACGGTTGTAATAGTTCATAAAAACTGTTGTTTTCTTTATTTTCACGTTTTATAATTTTTCGTTATTTTGTCAGTTTATATGTTATTTATTTTTGTAAAATATGTTTTATATCTTATCTAAATCTTGTCTAAACCAGTGGAAAAGTTTATTGTCAATAGATTTACTATGTGCTTAATATTACAACTTCCTTTCTTGTATATTTTATTATCTGTTTGAATATTTTTTGCATGTTAAATATAATTTAGGTGTTGTATGGTGTTTATTGGCTTTAACGCCGTACAGTTAATATTGTTTTTTATAAAGATAGGCTTTATTATGAGCACAAATACTTCATCCGAGTATATTATGAATAAAAAGCTCGGTGCTATATCGATGCTTATTTCTGCTACTGGTATGGGTCTAGTAGGTACATTTTCACGTTTGACAACATCAGAGTTAACTGATGAATATAAGTCAGTTATTGGTTCATTCTTAGCTTTTGGTCGTATGACATTGGCATTCATATTTTTCCTTGTTTTGCTATTTATAACAAAGAAATATGGATTGTTCCGTAAGACAAAGTTGTCATGGTCAATTGTTCTTGGCGGTGTTTGCATTGGTTTGTCCCTAGGATGCTACGTGTCGTCAACGTTGATGACTTCAATTGCTAACGCTGTGTTCTTGATCTACACTGGTCCTTTGTTCTGTGCTATTTTGTCAATTGTTATACGTAAGGATAGGGCTTCAGCTCTTAGCTATCTATTCTTCCTATGTGTGTTCGTAGGTATGCTTTTGACAATTGGTATTATCAATTTTGATAATGGATCATTGAGCTTTGGCTTGGATTTGGGTAATAACCCAGAATTCCCTCAGAAACCACTTGGTGACTTGCTAGGTTTGCTATCTGGTGTATTCTACGGTCTTGCTATGTTCTTCTATGGATATCGTAAAGATGTTGATTCTGTTGTACGTGGTGTTTGGAACTTCTTCTGGGCAGCAGTAGCAACATTGTGCATGTCTATTGTATTGAGGCCATGGGGTGGTGTTGCAACATTCAAAGCTAACCACTGGTTCTGGGCATTTGGCTTGTTCATTTTCTGCGGTGTTATCGCACTTGGATTCTTGATTGTTGCTGGTCGTAACCTACCTGCTATTGAATACACAACTATTTCCTACTGGGAGACAGTCGTCGGCGTGTTCTTAGGTTATGTTGTATGGCATGAAGCTCTTACTGTTACAACAGCCATAGGTGGTTTGCTAGTTATTATCGGTGGACTAAGCCCAGTGTTCTTGGAATTCTTCAAGAAAGATAAGTCAGCAAAAGTAGCTGCAGAATAATCTATAGATATGTAAATTAAACATATAGAAATATAATTGGGAAACTTACGTAAGTATGTTTCCCAATTTCTTTTAATGTAAATTTAAAAATTCATTTATAGAATTAAAACTTATGTAATATGTGCAGGAAAAGTATAAAAATAAAATGTAATCTGTAAAAAGTAGAAAAGCCTGAAAATAAAATTATTTATTAGTGTATTATTTATATAAAAATTGAATATAGTATAGTGTGAATATATGTAAATAAGACTAAGTTTATGATAGAACACAAATTAAATATGTAATTTTATTGGGATAAAATAATTTTTAATATTGTAACTGATGGAATAGAAAAATGGTATTATTTAATACTGAATTATAGTTTTGTGGACTATGATAATTATTTTGAATATTGGGAGAAATAATGTCGACACCGATAACTCTATTGGCTGATTTTTACAAGTTATCTCATCGTGAGCAATATCCTGCAGGGACGCAGTTTATTTATAGTACTTTAACTCCGCGCGTGGATAAAAGATCTGAAATAATAAAACCATATTCAAAAGGAATAGTTTTTTTTGGTTTGCAATATTTTATAAAAAAATATTTAATCGATCGTTTTAATAAAGATTTTTTCTCTCAACCAAAAGAAAAAGTTATAGCACAATATGTTCGTTTAATTGAAAACACTTTAGGTGTCAAAAATGTTTACACAAAGCATCTGGAAGATTTACATGATTTAGGCTATTTGCCTTTGCGTATAAAAGCGTTACCTGAAGGAAGCTATGTTCCTATAAAAGTACCATGTGTAACAATTGAAAATACTAATCCTAATTTTTTTTGGTTAACAAATTTCATTGAAACTTGCTTTTTGAATTCTGTATGGTTGCCATCAACTTCTGCCACTACTGCTAGTATATATTCTAATATTTTGACTAAATATGCCATTGAAACAGTGGGAGATGTTTCGTTTGTGAGTTTTCAAGCGCATGATTTTAGTATGCGTGGCATGTCGAGTGAACAATCTGCTGAAACTAGTGGCGCAGCGCATTTACTTTTCTTTAAAGGATCGGATAATATACCCGCAGGAATATTTTTAGAGGATTACTATAATGCTAATGTGGAAAAAGAATTAGTTTTTACAAGTATTCCTGCAACTGAACACTCTGTTATGTCTGCTTATGGCAAAGCAAATGAAATGGCTCTTATAAAACATTTGATAACGGATATTTATCCTTCCGGGGCTGTTAGTATTGTTTCAGACACTTGGGATTTTTGGAAGGTTGTAACGGATTATTTGCCTAAATTGAAGGATGTAATTTTAGGCAGAGACGGTAAATTAGTTATACGCCCTGATAGTGGTAATCCTGTAGATATATTATGTGGCACGAATCCAAATGCGGGTGTTGGTATAACTGCTCAAGAAAAAGGGCTTTTTGAATCTTTGTGGGATATTTTTGGTGGAACTATTAACTCTAAAGGATATAAGGTACTAGATTCTCATATAGGCGTTTTGTACGGTGACGGAATTACTTTGGAACGTTGCTTGGAAATTATGGAGCGAATGAAAGAAAAAGGATTCGCAAGTTCTAATATTGTTTTAGGAATAGGCACCTGCGCATATCAGTGCGTTACAAGAGATATGTATGGTTGGGCGATGAAAGCAACTTATGCTGTAATAAATGGCCAAGAACATTTACTTCAAAAAGATCCAAAAACGGATGAAGGCGTGAAGAAATCGCATAGAGGGCTTGTTGTTGTTTCTAAGAGAGATGATGGTACTTTGTGTGTGCTTGATGGTATGAACAGGCAAGAGCATGATTTGTTAGCTGAAAAGGATATGCTGAAAACTGTGTTTGTTGACGGAAGACTTTTGCGTGAAACGTCTTTGCATGAAATTAGAAATAAAGTTCGTATTAGTTGACAATAAAATTATATAAAAGTCATCTTTTTTTGTGTTTATATTGGTTTATTGTGAGTTTTAGAAAGTTTATTGGCTTAATGTTTTTATGTTTTAAAAATTTCGTGAGCCATAAAATGTGACATAAGTTAATAATAAACTATGTTTTAGTTTTTCTTAATACCTTTATATTGCACAAAATACGCCTTTTTAATCGGTGATATAAGTCACTGGTTTATGGGGTTGTAATTTTTACAAAAAAACTGTTTTATTTAATCTAAATAACATGCTTGTATTTGTTAAGTAAAAGATAATACCGTTTTTACGTCAAATTAACTAGTCTATTGCTTTCTTGTTTGGAACATATCTAAAAGTTAATGCATGGTTAAGAAAAACTTAACTTATTTTTAGTTTTTCTACCGCTTGAAACAAAAATCGCAAAAATATGCAATTATCTAAAATAATTGTTAGCCTAAACGTAGATATTTGAGGATGATATCCCATCTAGAAGTTTGGAGTTTCAAATGAGCATATTATCAGACGCAAGACAATTAAGTCACGAAGAGGCGGTCGCGTTACGTAAAGCTTCTGTAGCATCTTTTATAGGTAACTTTGTGGAATGGTTCGATTATGCAACTTACGGTTACTTGGCAGTTGTAATCGGTAGCGTATTTTTTCCATCAGAAGATAAAACTATTGCTTTACTAAGCACATACGCTGTTTTCGCAATCTCGTTTATTTTACGTCCGATTGGTGGAATTATTTGGGGCGCTATTGGAGATAGACTCGGCAGACGTTTCGCACTAGCTTGGTCAATTTTGATTATGTCTGGCGCAACATTCGTTATCGGCTGTTTGCCAGGTTATGCAACCATAGGTATTGCTTCTCCAATTCTATTGATCTTAGTTCGTATGATTCAAGGATTTTCTGCATCAGGTGAATATGCAGGTGCTGCAACATTCCTCTCAGAATATGCACCTACTCATAGACGTGGTATGTACACATCAATCGTTCCAGGTTCTACCGCAACAGGTTTGCTAGCAGGATCTTTAATCTCTGCATTATTGACTTGGGGATTGACACCAGATCAATTGGCAACATGGGGCTGGCGTATACCATTCCTATTGGCAGGACCTTTAGGACTAGTAGGTAGATATGTTCGAGTTCATTTGGAAGACTCCCCAGTATATGTAGAAATGATGAATAAAATTTCAAACAAAGATGTGGATGTTCCTAACCCATTCAAAGAATTATTCAGACATCACAAGAAAGAATTCTTTATCGCTCTAGGTGTTTCCTGCTTGAACGCTGTAGGTTTCTATATAATTTTGAGCTACATGCCTGTTTATTTGGCAACAGAACGTCACGTTCCTCAAGCAGGTTCGCTACTTGCTGCAACAGTTTCTACTCTAGTTTACATTTTATCAATTTTCTTCATGGGTCATATTTCAGATATGCTCGGTCGTCGCAAGATGTTGCTCATAGCATCACTACTATTCGTCTTCTTGTCAGTACCATTGTTCACATTGCTTGATGCTGGACATATCGGTTTGATACTTCTAACACAAGTGCTATTCGGTATCATGCTTACGACGAACGATGGAACTCTTGCAACTTTCTTGTCGGAATTGTTCCCAACAAATATCCGTTACACAGGATTTGCTTTCTCATTCAATACTGCAAATGCTATATTCGGCGGAACTGCACCATTCATCTCGACTTGGTTGATAAAAGAAACTGGTTCTGTTTACGCACCAGCATTCTTCTTAGCAGTGGCTGGTATCGTTGCACTTGTAGCAATAATAGCTTCTAAAGAAACAGCATTCAAAAATCTAAAACATTAAATATAGTAAAAGTGGGTTGCTAGCTATCTGCTAGTAGCCCACTTTTTAGTGTGTTTCTCTCTAGTTATTTCGTGAAATAAAATATTTTGAGCTATTCACAAAATGTTCATATTGTACGTATACTCTGAAAACATGAATATATTTTAATGAGAAAACAGGAGGGGGAATGGACGATAATAATAAAAATAGATATCTTTCAGCGGAATCTGAAAATTATCAGAAAACACCTTATGGATTTGTAACTAAAAAAAATTTTCAGCAAAAAAACAATTCACAAAATGCTGAAACAGAAAATAGTAGTACTGAAAAAATATTTTGTAATCCATATGAAAATACGAAAGAAAAGAATAAAAACAAGCAAACTTATGCTTTTCAATCTATTAAAAATCATGGTGTTCAAAAGAAATTAAAAGAAAAGTTAAAGAAAAAACCTGGATATCTATCAATTGTAATTATAGCTATAATATTTGGCATGTTGCCAAGCGCATATTTTGCATATAACTCTGCTGATAGTGAGCAAAAGCCTCTTGTTTTGCAAAGTCATACCAAGCAAGAGCCTGTGTCGCAAAGTTTACCTAAGACTATTCCGTCGGCAGATTGGAGCCAAGTCGTAAAAATGGTTCAGCCGTCAGTTGTAGCTATACATATCAAAACATCGGACGGTAAAATCGATGGTTCAGGAGTGATAATAGATAAACAGGGGCATATTGTTACAAATTATCATGTGATAAGTTCTGCTATAAATTCTCAAGGAAAAATAAAAGTTCAATTAAAAGGTGGCGTAATATATGACGCTAAAATTGTTGGACAGGATCCTTCAACAGATCTAGCAGTAATAAAAATGGAAAATCCTCCTAAAGACATAGTGCCTGCAAAACTTGGAACAAGCTCTGATCTTAAAGTAGGATCTCCAGTTGCAGCTGTAGGAAATCCTCTTGGATTAGATTCGACAGTAACAACAGGTATAATATCGGCTTTGAACCGTCCTGTAAAAGTCACGGTAGCTAGTAATGAAGATGGTGGCGGAGAGCTTGTAGTAACCAACGCTATTCAAGTTGACGCTTCAATAAATCCTGGTAATTCGGGAGGTCCGCTATTTGACGTTCAAGGGCGTGTTATAGGTATAAATTCATCTATAGCAAGTATTCCGAATGATTTATTAGGCGGAGGAGGAAGCAAAGGCTCTATAGGGCTGGGATTTGCTATACCTGCTGATTTGGTAAAAAATATAGCTGATCAAATAATAAAAACAGGTAAAGTAGAGCATCCGCTACTAGGTGTTACAATAGCTGACGGTGAAGGCTCTGTAAATAATACGACATATACAGGTGCTTACGTAAGAGATGTAGTGCCTAATTCTCCTGCAGATAATGCTGGTTTACAAAGAGCAGATATGATTGTTGATATAGATGGAAATAGAGTGACTTCCGGAATGTCTTTGCGTGGATATGTTAGAAGATATAAAAAAGGCGATAAAGCTGTAATAACATATTTGCGTGATGGTAAAGAAATGCAAAAGGAAATAGTTTTTACAGATACTGATAAATCATTATTGAAACAAAATAAGATGTTGCCAGAAGATAGATAATTTATATCGTGAATTAAAGCAGATATCGTTGTTGAAAGCTAAAATAGTTGAAAATGCGGTATCTGCTTTTATTTATCAATTTATTTATGCTGGCAAATGTTTGTGCGCTATAAAATAGTAATTATTTTTACTGAAATTTATTTGCGATTTATTTGCTGGACTCCAATATGTAGCATTGAAATAATACTTAAGTAAATGTAAAAAAGTAAGGTATGCCTTTGTAAAATTTTAAAGTTTTATCTTTTTATGTTTTTCAATTTTAAAAAACACTGTATTATATTTCTTTAGGTGACAATAAAATAGGAGATATTTTGAAACGCAAATTACATATTGCTGTTGTAGGTGCAGGTCCGGCAGGAATTTACGCATCGGATATATTAGCTAAATCTGGGCTTGATGTAAAAATAGACTTATTTGAAAAATTACCTGCTCCATATGGTTTAGTGCGCTATGGTGTTGCTCCTGATCATCCTCGCATTAAGCAAATAATAAGTGCTCTATACAGGGTGCTAGAACAAGGTGAAATAAACTTGTTAGGTAATGTTAATGTTGGTAAAGATATAACTCCTGAAGAACTTGCTGAACATTATGATGCTGTAATTTATGCAACTGGTTCAGATGCGGATGCGCCTTTAAATATACCTGGTAGCGATTTGCCTGAATCCTATGGTGCGTCTGATTTTGTCTATTGGTATGACGGTCATCCTGATTATCCGCGAACATGGCCTTTAAAAGCTAAAGAAGTAGCAGTTATCGGAGTAGGTAACGTAGCTTTAGATATTTCGCGTGTTTTGTCTAAACATTTGAAAGATATACTAGTTACAGAAATACCTGAAAATGTAGTTGAAGGTTTGAGTAAAAATCCAGTCACTGATGTGCATATATTTGGTAGGCGCGGTCCAGCTCAAGTTAAATTCACTCCTTTAGAATTACGCGAATTAGGGCAAACTCCCGATGTTGATGTATTAGTTTATGAAGACGATTTTCAATTCGACGAGGCTAGCAAAAAAGCAATAGTTTCTTCTAACCAGACTAGACAAGTAGTGAAAACTTTGAAGTCATGGAAAGAAAAAGATAAAAATGAATTCACTGCTTCAAGGCGCATCCATATTCATTTATTGCAGTCTCCAGTAGCTATTTTAGGTGATGACCATGTTGAAGGTATACGTACTGAAAGAATGAAATTGAACGGTGATGGTACTGTCAGCGGAACTGGTGAGTATATTGACACACCTGTACAAGCAGTTTATCGTGCAATAGGTTATTTTTCTTCCCCTATTAAAGGCATTCCTTTTGATAGCAAAAAAGGTGTTATACCGAACGATGAAGGATGCGTAATCGATGAAAATGGCGAAAAAATTGACAGAATATATACTACAGGTTGGGTAAAACGTGGGCCTGTAGGTTTGATTGGTTCAACTAAGTCGGATGCTCAACAAACTATTTCTCATATTTTGGAAGATTATGAAAATGGTATACTCGTTGCTACAAGTGACCAGGTTGGTATTGATCCTATAATATCGTTGTTGAATGAGCGGGGAGTAGAATATACGACTTGGCATGGTTGGGAATTGCTTGATAGTTTTGAGAGGAAACTTGGCGATGAATACACTACTAAAAATGGTATTTATCGTGAGAGAATAAAAGTAGTTTCACGTGATGCTATGACTGCGATATCTCATGGTAAACAGGATTTACCTTCGTTAATATGAAAATATAACTAGACTTTTCTTCTGAATATCTATAAAGGGTGGCTATTTCTTTGAAGAGTGCCACCCTTTGTTTTTAAAATTTTAAAAATACTTATTCAAAGTTTTGTATATTTTTAATGACTGTTATATATTTTTCAATTTATTTAGTTTTCTATATCAGCATGGTATCCAGCTATTTTTTCCAGCCTGTAAACTCTAGCTTCAGTAGATGGATGTGAAGAAAATAATTCTTTTATCGAAGATCCTTTAAAAGGATTAGCTATCATCATATAAGAAATATTTTCTGTTTCTTTAGTGTGTTGCATAGGTATCATATGTATAGAATTTTCAAGTTTTTTTAGTGCGCAAGCCAAAGCCAAAGGGTCTTCGCATAATCTTGCTCCATCTTCGTCAGCGTCATATTCTCGCACTCTAGATATAGCTAATTGCATTATGCCCGCGATAAAAGGTGCTAACAGTGCCATTAATATGCCAGATATAGGATTGTAATCTTCATCTCTTCTGTAACTTGTGAATAAACCTATATTAGCAATTGATGTTATTACACTTGCAAATCCTGCAGCTACAGATGATGTGAGAATGTCCCTGTTGTAAACATGCATTAATTCGTGTGCTAAAACGCCCCTAAGTTCTCTTTCGTTTAATATTTCTAATATACCTTCTGTGCAACATACGGCTGCGTGTTGTGGATTTCTTCCAGTTGCAAAAGCGTTAGGTGAATTAGTTGGCGAAACATATAGTTTTGGCATTGGTATATTTGCTTTTTCAGATAACTCTTTTACGATTTTATGCATTAGAGGTTGCTGCTGTTCGTTTACGGGGTAAGCTTGCATGGAACGTAACGCTAATTTGTCGCTATTATAATAAGAATAGGCGATCATGCATAATCCGAAACCAGCAAATAGATATGTTAAATATGAATAACCTGTGCCAAAAGACAATAAGTATCCAATTAGTAGCATAAAGCTGAAAAGAGATGATAATAAAATTGCTGTCTTAAAACCATTATTATGAGAATGCATTGCTTGCCTATCTTTCCGTTATTATAAACATAAATTATCTATAATTTACAAATTGTAAAGCTGCGTCAATTTCAGATTCTTTTAATAATGCTATTACAGTTTGCAAATCGTCTCGAGATTTTGAACTAACTCGTACTTCCTCGCCCTGTATTTGTGTTTTTACCCCTTTAGGGCCTTTGTCTCTTATTAGTTTTGTTATTTGTTTAGCTATGTCTTGATTTAATCCTTCACGTAAAGGAACTACCATTTTATAATCTTTGCCTGAAGCTTTAGGCTGTCTATCTTTTGTATCTAATACTTTTAGTGAAAGACCGCGACGTAAAATTTTAGTTTGTAAAACGTCCAATATAGCCATAACTCTTTGTGGCGCGTTTGCTTGTAGTATAATTGTATCTTTTGCTAATTCAATGTGAGCATTAACATTTTTAAAATCGTATCGTTGTGATATTTCTTTAGCAGTTTGGTTTACAGCATTGTCGACTTCTTGGCGATCTAGTTTAGATACTACGTCGAATGAAGAATCTGCCATTTTATTCCCTATCTTTAATATTTGAGTTAATAAATAATTACCTGTAATCTAATACTACATTATATAAGTAGCATATGAACAAAATATTAATATTGAAAAATGTGGATAACATTATAAATGTTTTATTCAATAATGATCATTTTTAATATTTTTAAAATTTTTTATGTTTTCTATTTACTATTTTACCTAAATTGATATATACTCTTGTTTTGTTGAATATTGGCGAGTTACCCGAGTGGCCAAAGGGGGCTGACTGTAAATCAGCTGCGGAACGCTTCGGGGGTTCGAATCCCTCACTCGCCACTGTTTTGTTCGTATAATTAATCTATGCGATGCCTCGATAGCTCAGTCGGTAGAGCATCTCCATGGTAAGGAGAAGGTCAGGGGTTCAAGTCCCCTTCGGGGCTCTGGTGTAAACTTTGAGTGTTTTCAACCATGGCGGGGTAGCTCAGTCGGTGAGAGCGCACGACTCATAATCGTGAGGTCGCGGG
>CAMPYB010000004.1 GCA_946998115.1 uncultured Actinomyces sp.
TATTCTTTGTTAATAAACACAGCAATTCGATGGGTTCATATATGGTAAAAAAATTTGCATCAACTATACTAATACTTTGTCTTATAATGACAGGTTTTACTTTACAACCAGTTTTCGCTAATTCAGTTTTAACAGACACGCAAATAAAAGACATTATAGACAAAGTACGTCCAACTCTACTGGCAACTACTTATGATTCTTCTGAAGTTGCAGGAAAAATAGCTCCTTCACGTTTTCAAAATATTGCAAAAGTAAATAAACAGATAGAAATTTCTAAACGAACAGGACGCAAATTCATAGATATAAAACCAGAAGAAGTAATAGCTGAACTGCAAAAAGATTATGTACAAAGCGCAGGATACAAACAAACATATGAAAAAATACAAAAACAACTCGACTTATACCTTACTCAAATCATTAAATCTGATTCTAAAATATCCAATAAAAGCGCAGAATCATATGTAACAGAAATAAAAGCAAAACCTGCCGAATTACTACTCGGAATGACTTATATACAACGCTTATACGATTTCGACTATAATGGATTTAACTTTGCTGAAGGTCTTCGCGCATCAGGATCTTTCGGAAAAGATTTCTCACCAATGCAACTGGCAATTAGTATAGGTAGCCAAAAAGGTGACGATTTTGCTATGCCTCGTAACATAGAGACTTTTAATAAACTAATCGTCAATACAGTCAGTAACGCTACAGATATAAACAGTTTTATTACAACTAAAGTTCCAACTAAAGATGTTTCAGATTGGTATGCTTCCCAACTAAATGAACATGGAAATATTGTTGCACAAGTAGATTGCAAAAATATTCCAGATGGCACATATAAACTATATGACAAACTTAATACAAGCAAAGGAATTTCTTATATTCTTCCTCTTCTCACGCGCGCAAATGCAAATATGTTTCTAATTTCAAACCCTTCATCAATTAGCTGGGGTATGCAAGAAGGATACATACAAGATACTACAGATGTAAGTGCAAAAAATGAATTGCGTAAAAAAATAAATATAGTTGCACAAAATCAAGCAGACTACATTGACTTTTGGGCACGCATGGTTCCTGAAAAAAAGAATAATCTCAAAACAACACGTATACTTACTGACGGATTTTTTGTAGCAGGGCGTGGAACTGGAAAAGTCGCATGGTCGCCTAAAGTAGGAGATAAAGCTACAAAAGCAGTAAATGAATTTTTTGGCCCTATGAATAAGTGGTATGATTTTAAATTTGTCGGAGCTGAAGCATCAGGAGAAGACATCACTTTTTGGATCTCACGCTTACTTGAAAACACTGGAAATGCTGGATATTCACACGAATTGACACACCAGTTAGCAGGTAGCACATACTTAAAAGGATATGGAATTAGATCAGGCACTTCAGCAGAACTTTTACCTCGTGGCTTATATGAAACATATGATGTAAACGATCCAATTTATGGATTAAACCAAATAACAAATTGGGAAAAAGATGGCTATCAAAATTCGTCAGTAAAAAATTTCACTGATGAAAGTTCAGTTAATAATTATGTACGAAATATGATAGATGTAACAAACACACTTGATTTATTAGAAGCTCAAGAAATCCTTTCACGTGATGCTAATATAAAACAAAAATGGTTTAATATTGTTTCACTCACTCCGAGCGCTCAATACAGCGGAAAGTTTGACGAAAAATTTGAACCATCCGATTTATCTAAAGCTTCATCATGGAAAAATATAAACGATTTAATTGACGCTAACGCGGTTGTATCACGCTATGAAGCAGAAGGACAAAAACACATTGGAATAGCAAAATATAATGGCTATCCTGTAATTCCGCTATTTTCACCGTTATTTGGTGCGCCTGTCGCCGCTAATGGCTCAACAGGCGATGTTCATATGCGTCGTATAGCTTGGGAACTATTCGGAGAATACGGTTACAGCAAAGGCATGGTACCTTACCTTTCCGACCAATATAAACCACAAGGTACACCTAATGGACAAGCATTTAGCGACAGCGTAATCTTGCAAAAAATCGCGTCCTTAGATTCAGTTGCAACACTTCGTAAAAATTCTTTCGCTAAACGTGAAAAACGATTAAACGAATTAAAACCTGTCACAATAAAATGGCAAAATAAGGATATACAAATCAATAGTGTAGAAAAATTACGTGAACTATTTAAACAAGCTATTGATGCTGATTTAGCTATAACATCTTCTAATATTCGATCAATCAATACTAATATCGAGCAATTAAAATCTGCAATATATCTCGCATACAAAAAATTAACTAATGAATTTGATAGCAGTATTTATGAGCAGAAAAAAACCTATACTCTCACCTATGAAACAACAGGTGAAAAACCCCTCGATACAAATACTCCAATAGACAATAAAACCTATAACAGCGGTGAAACTGTATTACTTTCAAGTGCACCAAAAACTACATTAATGGAAAACAGCGCTGGCGTAGACGGAAAATGGACTTTCAATGGTTGGAAATTAGAAGGAACTGACCAAACAATTACACAAATAACAATAGCTGATAAAGATATTAAAGTTGTAGGTTCTTGGACATTTACACCTAATATACACAAAGTTACATATCAGATTACAGGTGAAAAACCAGATGACACCGATGTGCCAATCGACGAAACTAGTTATATAACTGGACAAAAAATTGTACTAAAACCATTGCCAAAGACTACCCGAACTTCTTATCAAGGCGAAAAAGGCACATGGAAATTCACAGGTTGGCTACTAAATGGTGCTCCTGTAACTAAAGACATTACAGTCAATAAAGCAAACATAGTTTTATCAGGATCATGGAGCTTTACACCAACAGGAAAACACACTGTAACATTTGTTTATAAAACAAGTGACAGTGCACTTACGCTACCTGCACAACTACTTCCACCTGCTCCGCAATCAGAATATAAAGGCACAGTTATTACAATGCCTGACTCTCCTGCCGACTATGTTGATAAAACAAATAAAGGCACATGGAAATTTAAGAATTGGAATCCTGCACAAGTTACTTTAGATCAAGACATAACAGTTATAGGAACTTGGGATTTTGTGCCTGATCCAATAAATTACAAAGAGCTTGAAGCTGAACTAAAACGCGCGCAAAAAGTATTATCTGACACTGTTATTTCAACTAATGGCAAAGACGTTGAACCAAATAAAAAATGGGTCACCCGTCAGCAAGCTGATGCATTACAAAAGAAAATTGATCAAGCTATGTTAGCTATAAAAAATGGTACATTTGATAGTCAGCAAGCAGTCGAAATAATATTACAGCAAGTTTTAAACGCTAAAAACGAGCTCCTTCAAAAACAATTGCCTGGACTAAAACAGTCCAATAAGAGCACGTTAATTCAGAAAATAGCTAAAACAACTCCTAAAGCGCCAATAGCTACACTTGCTACATGTAAAATAGCTCCAGAAATTACAATTCCTAGTAGCAACAGTGTTTATTACACAGTTAACGACATGCAGGTTGATCCTGGAAAACACAAATTCAACTACGGTCAGCACGTGAAAGTTATAGCTAAACCACTACATGGATACGCTTTTACTGATAGCGCAACAACTGACTGGAGTTGGAACTTTGCTACGCGTGAAAGCTTGAGATGCGACAGTGAGCAAAGTGACACATCCACACCAGCTCCTACACCGACACCTCCTGCACCGGCACCTCTACTACCAGATCCTGCGAAGCCTGCACCCGGACCTAATGCACCTACAATAGGTTCAAAGCAAAACGCTAAAATTACAGATAACGTAGTTGGAACTAGTAAAAGCAAACCATTTGACACTACTGGTTATAATCAGCAAAAAATCAGTGTTGCTCACAATAGTGCTAATAGAGGATTAGCAAATACAGGATTTGAAAGCTTTTACGCGATAATTTTGATTATTATTACTCTCAGCTCAATAGGTATTTTTTGTGTCAGATACAAACATGAAAAGTAGCTAATATATAAGCTGATATTTTTAGTTATCTAGAATACAATAGGCTCTGTGTACTATAAAATAGTTTCGCAGAGCCTATAATTTTAGACGAATTAATTATTATGCATATATTACGCTTAGAAAATCACACAAAAATTCATACAGCATATATTTAATAAATTTTAAGAAAATTATACATTTATATAATTTTTAAAAAACAAATGACTAAAATCATAAAAACGTACACTAAATTTGTATATTATGATTATAACTTTCGATAACAACACAAGAATATATGAATAAACACGATATTTAAATTATTCCGCAATAAAATTTGGACGCTAAATATTTCTATTTAACGCCCAAGTTTTCATTCTATATGTAAAAATATTAGTGCAACTTTTCAAAATTTAAAAAGATACTTTTATATTTTATTTTTACTCTTATTAGATACAATCAAAGCACCAGATACTAATAGAATTAGAGCTATTGTGCCTAAACTTAAAATATCTGAACCTGTTATAGGAAGAGCGATAATATTCTTACCTGCCCCATTCTTATTGTTGTTAGCGTTCTTATCATTAATATTGTTATTTCCAGCAGGTTGTTTTGGCTGAACAATAGGTTTCTTAGCTTTTGGAATAGGAACTACGATTGTTTCATTTTCAAGTTTTTGCATGTCAGAATCAAGTTTAGGTAATACATTCCTCATCATGTCGTTTAGATAGTAAGGATGTTTGCTATCAAACCAATTACCATATAATTTTTTCATAGCAAATTCTTAGCGATTACCACTCTTATTCAAACGCAAGATAACACATACAATAGTAGCAAAAATTACCAAAATTGCACCGCTCAAAACAGCTACACCTGTACCGCCTGTAAGTGGCAAATGCAAAGGTGCGAAAACATTCACTTTAATAAGTTTACTAGTCCAAACATTTTCTTTTTGTGGAATAGTATATTGTGCACTATTACTTTTTAGAGTTCCATCAGAATTAAAAGTAACTTTTTTAATATCTAAATCACTATTATAAGCAAATACTGAGCAATCCCAACTACCAACATCTAATGGAACACCATTTATAAGAGCAGTTGTACGCGCATCAGAAGATAATCTATTATCTTCATTTTTGTCGCCAAGTAGAGAATATAATGTATAAGGCTTAATCTTTTCTTGCTTTAACAACACAGCAAAAGCGTGCGTAAAATCAGCCTGCTTCCACTGATGCTTATCAACAATGCTATTAGCAGTTATATCTCTAACTGTAGTTGCATTACTTCCTTTTTTAGTACACACCATTTTAAGATCAATAGGACTCATATTTTTTTGATGCATAGAATCAACATTAACTGGTTCAGGTATCAACTGATTTTGCATCAAATTAATCTCATCGTTAGAAACAGACAATGTTAAATCACCTGCGCCTGCAGGGCGTTTCAAAACTTTCACTTTTGCTATAGTGTCTCCTATTGAGCCATCAGGATAATGCACTTTAATAGGTATAAAATGTTCAAATTCACCAGCTTTAGGGAACGGACGATAAGTAATTGGACCATGTTTTTGTACTGTAACCCATTTTCCTAGTGTAACTGTAGAACTCGGATCAAGCTCATACCATGTGCCGGCTGGCAAAGGATTATCTTTATCATATTGCGGTGATTTATTATAAGGATTACTCGTTGTTTTCACATTACCTGCAATAACTTCAAGATATTCATATTTCGGGTCAAATATATCTTTATATTTGTGATCTGATTTTATTACTTCGATAGGAGCTTCAATATCATCAAATGTTTTATCAGGATAAATTAGACGAATTTTTTGATTGTATTCTCCAGGCTTTACATTATATCCTGGCTTCAAATTAATACTACCGTCAGAATTCAGACTCATCCAATTAGGTAGCGTACCCACTGGTTGATATTTCGTATTAGCTGGAATTTGCAAAAGCCCTGATGCATCTTTAGGTGGTTCAACTTTTCCAGTTTGACCGATTTTTACAGTAGTTTTTTTATAAAAAGGATTATAAACATCTTTTAACGAGTGTGTGTCGAAAGAAGCAGTTACTACTTCATTTTTAGTGGGCAAACAGTTTCCTGCCACTTGTGGATAAGTAACATTGATTTTGAAATTAAAAGATTTACCAATTTGAGCTTGAGAAGCTTTAAATGTAAGCTCACCAGTATCAGGATCTAAATAAACGCTTCCTTCGGGCATATGCGCAGGAGAAAAAGCTTTTTCAACACCATCAGGTAATGAACTAGTATCTAAAGTAAAAATAGTAGTTTCAGGAGGAATAGTTACAGATTTTTTGGAGTTATCATATGCAAAATCATATTTATCTCCATTCCTCGTGTAATTACCAGCTTTATAATAAGGTTTTGATACAATAACTTCGCCTTTTTGAATAACTTTCTTTATTTCATCATATTTTATTTCACCAGGAACATCTATATTAGTACCTTGCATCAATTCTTTAACATCACTAAATCCATCGCCATCAGAGTCTTGTGGCCCATACATAGAAAAGAAATTTTCAAAAGAACCAGCTTTGTTTGAAGATGTGTAACCAGCAACTACAGGTAATTGTGCAGGATCAAAACCATCTTTTACTGTTGCTTTAATTACCCAGTGATGTTTAATATTTTTGCCGTTTTCAAAATTCCAAAAAGACCTGTGAAAATCTCCACGATCTTTCCAGGCATTAAGCTGGCATAAAGACCCTTTTGAACCAGGTTCAGCGATATTTGGATCAGTTGATCCAACACCATTGCCCCAGTCATTATGAAATCCTGGATCGGGATAAGTATGAGAAGTACGACTGGTACCTATATGGTCACCAGTGTGGAATTGTGCTGGAGTTTGTTCTTTACCTGATGTTTCCCATGTACAAATACTTGGCAAACCAGCTTCAGTCAAACAATTTTCTTTCTCACGGGTTATACGAATACTAGAATCGTCTAAACCGTCAGATAGATAAACGAATTGCCAAACTTGACCGCTAAAAGCATGCGGATCACGATTTTTATTGAACCAGATGTCATACGTAACTTGATTACCTTTTATATCAACAACAACATCAGCTCGATCAGGAGCGTTAGCAATATTATTTCCTTTAGGAGTGAACCAACCATAACCATAAGATCCCCACCACACATTAGCAGCATGAACTGTTCGTACATTAAATAAAATTGTGCTCAAAAATAAACTAATACAAAGTGTTGCTAATATCGTAGTTACAATCTTACGAAAACTATTGACACGAGTGGAAATGTGAAATATATGCATTACACGCCTATCAAATCTAAGAAAAGAACATTTCCATAATAGTATCTAATCTTATAAAAATTATCAATAAGAAACACTATGCGACACAACAGATTATTTAGAACAAATCCATATAATATCAAATATGTCGTTGCAATATAGGCTATTCAAGATACAAAATATCGTAATTTTTATAATTTCAACGATTATAAACTTTACGATAAGTTAATATTCCAAAAGCAATTATTGAAAATATACCTATAAGCACTATTACACTATTAGAAAACCCTGTTTCTGCAAGATTTGGATAAGGGTTAGGCGCAAATCTTTTTGGTTTTTGCGGAACATTCACTGCAGGTGGCACAACAGGTGGCTTTTGCGGAACATTCACTGCAGGTGGCACAACAGGCGGCTTTTGCGGACACATAGTAATTACTACAGCAGATTGATCACAACCATCTTCATTTACACCATTCAATGTGTAACTAGTAGCAGGATTGGCATACAAAGTAAACATTCTAATATACGTATCGTAAACAGAATTATTATTATCTACAATATCAGGACCAATAAGACTATTAGAACCAATTTCACGTGTAACAACACACTGAGAAGATGTAGCAAGACCATCCTTAGTATTCTTAGCAAGTAAATCTTTATTGAGCGCCAAATCAGTAAGCGAATACTTAGGTAAAGATCCTCTTTGCCACTGACTATACTCTGTTAATTCCTGACAAAATTCATCGTATGAGCCAGATCCAGCATTTTCATTTATACATCTCCGTGTTGTATTTGTAACGCGAATTGGTAAAACAGTAATCTCAGATTTTACTTTCACATCACCTTCAAGTTTTATAGTAAAAACACCAGGTTCATTTATTTTAAAAGTGTACTCGTTATACATTTCATGATTTTCTAATTCCCCAACAGTCCCCTTATAATTCAAATATTTCACTTCACGCATGTTTTCCGGAGCACTGTTATCAACATACGACACACTTCTATACACACCTAAATTTGCGTCATTCAAATCAGAACTGATCAGACCGCCATTTTCAAAAGGAGCTTCGTTTCCTTTAGCGTCAAAAAAATTTCCATCTGCATCAGCAGTAGCGTCAATAATTTCAAGACTTTTATTAACTGCTCGCGCAGGAACAGGAGGTAGTGCAGTACCAGTTGATATAGCAGGAGATTTTGCACGAATTTCCTTATACTTTTCTAGATCTGGCACACTAACTAACGTAAGTTTTACATTTTCAAGAATTTTTGGAACAAACACTGAAGTATTTTTGACTGACTGTACACTATCCCCAGAAATAAGAAGCATAGTGCTTTGTATATTATATGAAACATGTGCAGTGTCACCAATTTTTTCGACACAAGTATCGCCAGCATTGCAATTGATTGCACCATCAGTAAGAGAAAATACTCCGCCTCCACCTATAGCGCTATTTGCGACAGGAAAAGGAAAAATAAAAAGGAAAATAACAGAAAAAACAAATAATATAGTGAGTGGCAAAATATACAATGCCTTCAACTTAGTTTTCATTATTATTCTCCTTAATGAACAAATTTAACTGTAATTATTCAAAACAATATATACACATATTCCTAGATATTAATAAAACTTCACAGGTTAAATAAAAATATATGTCTAGATCGCATTTACTATAAAATACAGTATACAATACAAATTACATTTATTTAATTACATTTATTTACCAATTTATATAAAATTAGATTCTTTATGAACAAACTCACTAAGTGGGTTAAGTTCCACAAACCACGTACGGCAGGATTGTCCATAGCACTCGCAGTTGCTGGAGCAACTGGAGTATTCAGCGCAAAACATGCTGATACTGCGTCCAACAAACCCACAGTAACCGTAGAAGTTCCCGCTAACACCAAAAAGACGCCACTTAAAATCGACGTCGCAGCAGACGACAAGGTGACCGAGGCATCGACGGCGACCATGATTTCAGCATTCAGATCACACCATCAGGCGAGGCGAGCGTAATCTTTGCAGATGGTACAAAATTACCATTGCAATACTGAACGCAAAGCAAGCTTGACATTTAATGCAAAGTTAGCTAATCTTTTTATGTAAAGGACGCTTTGCATAAAGGAACGAAATGCGCACAAAAATCCCACAACTACGAAAAGAACGAAAGCTCTCACAAGAAGAACTCGGAACTGCCGTTGGTGTCACCCGGCAAACAATCACCTCGATTGAGACCGGAAAGTACATGGCTTCTCTACCCTTGGCGTACAAAATTGCCCACTACTTTGGCCACACCATTGAGGACGTCTTCGACTTTACAAACCTGGAGGAATCAAAATGAATGAACTCGAGCAATACCGCAACGAACTGAAGAAACGTCAGGCCCTGGCACTGATCTTCGTTATTCTAGGTCTCGCTTTTAGTGCCCTAGGGAACGTCTTCCTGCGCGCAAATGTGCCGGGAACACCAATCGTCAATATCATCACCGTCGCCGGAATCATTTTTGAACTTATCTGTGTGGGATACATGGGCGTGAATCTTGGAAAAATGCGCAATGACAAAATATTGCAGGCCACCTACATTCGTGAAAATGACGAGCGAGAAGCGGCAATTCGCGTGAAATCTGGAAGACCCGTCATCACTGTACTCTCCATGGTGCTCGTTGGCGCATCACTTATCGTGGGCGCATTCAGCACTACGGCATTAATTGTCCTCCAAAGCGCAGCAGCATTCCAACTCATTGCCGCATTCGCGCTCACCGGATACTGGAGCCACAAACTTTAGCACCCCGCGCAAAGCGAAATAGGGCTGATGACCACAGTTGAAGTAATCAGCTCTATTTTTATGCCTGTGAGCAGGACTTTTAGATTTTGCGCGCGTTCTCAAATTTTGCGCGAACCTTTGCGCAAAACCCTAGTTTTGCGCAATTGTATCAATTCAACATGCTCGTGGTGGAGCTAACGGGAATCGAACCCGTGACCTTTTCCATGCCATGGAA
Source organism: uncultured Actinomyces sp. (assembly GCA_946998115.1). Lineage (GTDB taxonomy): Bacteria > Actinomycetota > Actinomycetes > Actinomycetales > Actinomycetaceae > ZJ293. The sequence goes on from CAMPYB010000004.1 coordinate 10,218, forward strand.
ACGCGCTACCAACTGCGCTATAGCCCCAACTACTAACTAGCTACATTCCACACATTATACATACAATATTTATAATTTTCAAAAGTACCAATAAAATCGCTACAAACTTATTATATAAACACAAAATGCATAAAATTATTGTAAAACTATTACTTATCAGCAGACAAATTATAACCAGACAACACCCAATCCCCGGAATAAGCTTTATCGAGCACAGCCCAAGCGCAATTATTCATAATTTTAAAACCTCTAAAATCAAAAGATAGCCCTAATAATGCAAGCAACGCTTTTGAAATAGCGCTACCATGACTTGCTATAACAATGACACTATCTTCACCATATTTTTCAGCATAATAATTGACACCATCAGCAAACCTAGAACCCACTTGCGCAATAGGCTCTATCTGCACTCCATCAGCTACTTCACCTAGCAACCATTTTTCATACTCACCGCTCCATTTAGATTTAATTTCGTCAGCATTCAAACCTTCCCAAAGGCCAAAAGAACGCTCCCTGAAACGAGAATCCTGCTCGACAGACAACCCAATTTTTTCAGCAAGAGCATTTCCTGTACTTTTAGCTCTGCTCAAATCAGAAGAAACAATATGAGTCACGCCATATTTCGCCAATACTCTTGATGCCATTTCTGCTTGTTCACGACCTAAATCACTCAAAGGTACATCAATTTGCCCCTGTAAACGCTTCTGCGCATTAAAAGGAGTTTGACCATGACGCCACAAAATTATTCTACTCACTAAAAACATCTCCCATAGCTAACAAATTACATACAAATACGCTTAGCTTATAACTTTAAAATTACACACAACATCCATATATAAACAACAAATATTTATAGCACTAAAATAAACACTTCATATTTTCCATATTTAAGAAATAGTCCACGCGTTTTTACACGCCAACATTTTCAGATATAAACTTATTTTCTTTCAAAACATATTTAGGCAAAGATGACCATAAATCATCAAGATTATAAAGAGCTCTATCTTCTTCTAATTGCACATGTAAAATAACAGCCCCATAATCAACAAGAACCCAATTGCATTCTTCAAGACCCTCTTTGCTTTTAGCTACAAATCCTTGCTTATGCATATGCTCATCCACAAAATCAATAATAGCTAAAACCTGACGTAAATTACAAGCCGAAACAACAATAAAAACATCAGATAAAGGAAACTTTCCTCTCACATCAAACACAGTTATGCTCTCAGCTTGCTTTGCGCTGGATGCACAAACAATCGTATTAACCATATTTGCAAGTTCCGCATCAAATAAATCAGCATCTATAGCAATATTTTCATCCAAAATATCTTCCATATAACTCCCTAATAATATATTATTCCGTTCCATAAAGGTTATGTTCAATAATATACTTTTCTACATTAAAAGGCACCATATCACTTATATAATTACCAGATTTAACTGCATTACGACACTTTGTTGAAGAAATATCCATATTTGGAATATTAAGTATAATAATTTCATTTGATACATTATCTATACGTTTACAATTTAACATATCTTTTTCAATATTCGCTTGTCGTTTACAAGAAGATGAATTGAATAAAGGCTTTATAGAAGATCGTGTAACTGCAACAAACTTCGCCATACCAATAAGCTCATCGTAATTTTTCCACCGCTTAATTTCATTAGCACAATCCATACCTACAATAAAAAAAAGCTCATCTTTAGGATAAATTTTCTTAATATCTTTCAAAGTATCAACAGTGTAAGTTATACCTCCACGTATAATATCAACTTTTGAAACAAGAAATTTCTTTTCATCTTGAACAGCCAAACAAAGCATATTATATCTATCCAAAGGACAAGCACAATTAGTTCCTGCTTTATAAGGTTGTGTATTTGTAGGAACAAAAACTATTTTATCTAAAAATAATGCTTTCAATACTTCCTTTGCAACATGCAAATGTCCCAAATGAACAGGATCAAAAGTTCCTCCAAATACACCAATTCTGCTCAACGAAAACACCAACCCATATTAAAAATAAAATATAAAATTACATGCAAATCATTTTCTAATAGTTCCATCACCTTCGACAATCCAAGTAACAGTTGTCAACGCTTCAAGTCCCATAGGACCTCTAGCATGCATTTTTTGTGTAGAAATACCAATCTCTGCTCCCAAACCGAATTGTCCACCATCAGTAAAACGAGTAGAAGCATTAACAGCAATAGTAGCGCAATCAATACTACACTTAAACTTTTCAACTGAACGCAAATCATATGCACAAATAGCTTCAGTATGTCCAGAAGAATAAGTATTTATATGCTCTATTGCTTCATCAATATCATTAACAACACGTACAGCTAAATCTAAAGATAAATATTCACGCGCCCAATCCTGCTCAGTTGCATTAACGAAATGCAAATCACAAATATCTCGAGCAAAAAGTTCAGTTTTGTTACACCCATGAACAGTTACATTTTTATTAGCAAGTTCTTTCAAAATAACAGGTAAAAATTTACTTGCAATCTTATCATGCACCAGCAAAGTTTCACCCGCATTACATACACCAACTCTTTGCGTTTTAGAATTCATCACAATTTTTACAGCTTTTTCTATATCAGCACTGCTATCTACATAAACGTGACAATTTCCCGTACCAGTTTCAATCACAGGTACTTTAGAGTGTTCTACAACTGTTTTTATAAGACTGCTACCGCCTCTAGGAATTAGTACATCAATAATTGAACGAGCTTTCATCATAGCTATACTGCCCTCACGGCCAAACTCATCCATACTAGTAAGCACGCCTTCAGGAAAATTAACATCGCAAAGTGCATCCTTTATAATTTTCACTATTTGCATATTAGTATTAAAAGCAGCTCGACCACCACGCAAAAACACACTATTACCGCTTTTTAAACATAAAGCTAGTGTATCAACTGTAACATTAGGACGCGCTTCATAAATAACTCCTACAACTCCTAATGGCACTGCAACAGAAGTCACTTTCAAACCGTTCGGCATTTTAGCTCCGCGCACAATCTTACCAATTGGATCAGGTAACATTGCAATATTGCGCACACTATTTGCAATATCCTTTATTCTATCTTCAGTAAGCATCAGCCTGTCTATAAGTCCTGCACTCATGCCATCACTACGCGCTTTATCAAGATCAATACTATTAGCTCTAATTATTTTTTCACTATTCAAAACTAGCATATTAGCAATTCGTTCAAGAGCTTCATTTTTTTTATCAGAAGAAATTTTTTTCAAAAAAAATGCTGCTTTACGTGATGCTTTACCAGCACGTTCAATATATTCTTGAGCTGAATGTAAAATACAATCACTATCAATAATATTTTCACACCCAAATTGCTTATTATTACGCATATTTTCACTAGTACTTTCACTCATAATAATCACACCTTATGAATATAATTTTTAAAGCAAATATTTTATTTCAGCTAAATCATCTCTGTGCACTACAGGACGAGGCATACCTAATCCTGATTCAATCATTTCCTTACTATTTTTTCCACATATCAAAGGCAACTCATCAGAATCATAAGAAACAAAACCACGCGCTATAGGCTTTTTATGACTATCAACTAATTCCACAACATCACGACATAAAAAATCGCCTACAACACCTATTATCCCAGGTGCAAGTAAAGAATGCTTACCTTCAGTAACCGCTTGAACAGCACCATCATCTAAAATTAATGTTCCTTTAGGTATAGCAACATAAGCTAGCCACAAAGCTCTCGCTCCAGGTCTATGCCCACTAGCATTAAACCATGTGCCTACTTGTTCGCCATTTAAAGCCTTATCAATATTTTCTGCACTAGTCATCAAAACAGGTATGCCTGAAACACTCGCTATAGTTGCAGAACGGAGTTTAGTAACCATGCCACCTGTTCCAACTTTGCTCAAAGAATCAGTTACAGCCACGCCTTCTAAATCATGAGGAGAATTTATTTCACAAATCCTCTTAGCTCCATCTTCTTTAGGAGGTTTATTATATAATCCATCTACATCAGTTAATAAAATTAATGCATCAGCATTAACGAAATGAGAAACTATAGAAGCAAGTCTATCATTATCACCAAATCTAATTTCATGTGTTGCAACCATATCATTCTCATTTATTATTGGAATAATCTTCATGGAAAACAAACACTCTAAAGCCTGATGAGCATTGCGATAATGTTTACGCCTATTCATATCACCAGCTGAAATCAAAACTTGCGCTATCTGCTGATTATATTTAGAAAAAGCTTCATCCCAAGCTTGCATGAGAATATTTTGCCCAACAGCTGAAGTAGCTTGTGCCAACGACAAATCGCGTGGTTTAGAATTTAATTTTAAAGGCTTCATACCAGCAGCTATAGCTCCAGAAGAAACAACTGCAACTTGTTGTCCTTTTTTCACGCAATTAGACAAAAGTCTAGCTATATGATGTATGCGTTCATGATTCAGTCCACCATTGGGGTATGTAAGTGACGATGATCCTAGTTTTATTACTATTCTTTTAGCATTCGGTATATCACAGCATTTATCAACTGCCATCTTATCTCCTAGACTATAAATCAGAAATTAGGATCAGTCCAAATTCCTTCTTCTTTTTCTTCAGCGAGTGCGCGTCTTGCGGCCGTCTTAGCATCCATCATCTCATAATATTTTTCGCGTTTTTCTTTACGGGATGGACGAGAATTTTCTTCAAAACGAATATCAGTTCCACGCGCTCCCAAAAGTTCAGCACCAGTTTGCATAGAAGGTTCCCAATCGAAAACCACTCCCGTTTTAATATCTCCTATAATTACAGTATCACTTGGTTTAGCACCAATTTTCATGAGATCATTTTCAACGCCAATATTTTGTAAACGATCTGCTAAATATCCAACAGCTTCATCGTTAGTAAAATCAGTCTGTTTCACCCAGCGTTCTATCTTACGACCACGAATATGATATGCAATACCACCTTCGTAATTGATTTTATTTATAGTATAAGCTTTATCATTATCTATAGGCTTAGGTTTCAATATCACATTTTGTGGAATTTTCTCTTCTAAAACTCTCAATTCTTTAACTAACTGAGCAAGTCTAAAAATTAATGGTTTAAGTCCTTGTTTTGATAATGCAGAAACTTCAAATACTTCTAACCCTCGTTTTTTTATATCTTCAACTACCATTTCTGCTAAATCTTTACCATCAGGAATATCTACCTTATTTAAAACTACAATACGTTTTCTTTCCATAAGTGGCATTAAGCCCAACTGCTTATCTAATTCTGTGCCATATAAGCTAAGCTCTGACTCAATCATATCAAGATCTTTCAAAGGCTCACGGTTCGTTTCTAACGTTGCGCAATCAATCACATGCACTATTATATTGCAACGTTCAATATGCCTTAAAAAATCAAGTCCGAGCCCTTTTCCTTTACTTGCTCCTGGTATAAGTCCTGGAACATCTGCTACAGTGAAACGCTCATCCCCTGCAATTACTACACCCAGATTAGGTACAAGAGTCGTAAATGGATAATCAGCTATTTTTGGTTTAGCTGAAGACATAGAAGCTATAAGAGAAGATTTCCCTGCAGAAGGAAATCCCACAAGAGCAACATCAGCAACAGATTTTAATTCTAAAACCACATCTAACTGTTCACCAGGTTCACCAAGCAAAGCAAATCCTGGCGCTTTACGTTTCTTGTTGGCAAGACTGGCATTGCCTAAACCGCCTTTACCTCCATATGCTACAACAAAAGAAGAGCAAGGACTGGTAAGATCCGCTATAATTTCACCTTCATCATTTTTCACTACAGTACCATTAGGAACAGGTAGCACAAGATCAGGAGCTTTCTTACCATCACGCATTCCACCCATACCTTGAGTGCCATTTTCAGCTCTACAAATTCTAGTGTGATGATAATCTAAAAGAGTTGTAATTTGCGGATCAACTTTTAAAATCACATTACCGCCATCTCCGCCATTGCCTCCATCAGGGCCTGCTAAAGGTTTAAATTTTTCTCGACGCACTGATGCGCAACCATTTCCACCATTTCCAGCAGTAATAGAAATTGTAACCCTATCTATGAAGGAAGCCATACAAAACCTTTCGGTAAATTCTCTAAAATAAACTTATGTTAAGAAACACTATTATATTCTACTATAATTTGTTATTTATTAGATATTCATATACTTATTAGGACAAATATAAAATATTTATACAATGATGAGTAAAATCACAACATTTAACACGATAAATACATTTATACTTGAATAACTAATTTTTGTTACAAAATTTTTGTAATATTATAAAATATTTATTTCACTAAATATTTAAATAAAAAAAGGGCAATTCACATGAATCACCCATATTTTTATAAGTCTTTATGATTCGACTACATTTATTACCCTACGACCACGTGTAGTTCCAAATTCTACGGAACCAGCAGTCAAAGCGAATAGTGTATCATCTTTTCCGCGTCCAACATTTAAACCTGGATGGAAGTGTGTACCACGTTGACGTACAATAATTTCACCAGCTTTTACAAATTGACCACCGAAACGCTTAACACCCAGACGCTGGGCATTCGAGTCGCGACCATTCTTGGAGGAACCAAGACCTTTCTTATGTGCCATCTCGACGCTACTTTCTCTATAATCTCAGCTTAAAAATTATCTACAAATCATTAAATACCAGTAACTTTAACTGTAGTTAGTTTCTGGCGATGACCCATACGCTTACGGTATCCAGTCTTATTCTTATATTTAACAATAGTAATCTTAGGTCCTTTAGCAGGTCCTACAACTTCTACTGCTACTTTCTTATTTTCAAGTTCTTTTTTGTCGGTGATAACTTTGTCACCATCAACAATCATAACCGGCTCAAGCTCAACAGTTGTACCAACTTCAGCAGTTAGTTTATCGACGACGATTACATCGCCAACAGACACCTTTTCTTGACGGCCGCCGGCCTTGACGATCGCGTAGACCACGTTGCTGCTCATCTCTTAATAGTAACGGACATTTCTAACAAAGAAGCAAAGCTTCCATATGCTTAAACAAATAAGCACCGACTCACTATTATACTAGCACATGCTGAAAATAGCAAATATAGCTATTAAAATAATGCGTCAAAAACATCAATATAATAGCAGGTTTTTCAACATATAACAATCATATTATGATTATAGACGAATCCTTATCATAATCATCACTAAAAGTACCAGAAGACACTACTCTTTTACGTTTTACACGCTTAGTAGCCACAGGCTTATTAGCTATTTCATCAAGACTTTCAGTTGCCTCAAAATTTTCCTGAGAAGAAAAACTAGAATCTGAACTTACACGATCAGAACTAGAAATAGATGCAACACTCACATCACTAGAATCAGAAGCTGAAACATTTGCATCAGTTTCACCATCAAAATGTGAATATTTCAAAGATGAATTATTCTCAGTAACATTCAGTGACTGATTAGTATTAGACTTTTCTTCACCTTTACAATGCTTATTGGCATTAAAATCATGCTTAGAAAAATCAGATTTTTGATGTTTATCTTTCTTAGAAAACTTACGATTACTCTTCTTATCAGACTCTTCAACTACAGGATGATCATGAATTATATATCCACGCCCATCGCAACACTCACATTTACTAGAAAAAACTTCAACTAAACCTTGACCGATACGTTTACGAGTCATTTGTACTAAACCGAGAGAAGTAACTTCTGTCACTTGATGTCTAGTTCTATCTCTACCTAGACACTCAATAAGCCTCCTATGCACGAGATATCTATTCGACTGTAAAACCATATCCACAAAATCAATAACTATAATTCCGCCAATATCACGAAGACGAAGCTGTCTTACAATCTCCTCAGCTGATTCTAAATTATTTTTAGTTATAGTTTCTTCTAAAGTACCACCACTACCGATATACTTACCAGTATTCACATCAATAACAGTCATAGCTTCAGTTCTATCTATAATCAGATATCCACCAGATGGCAACCAAACTTTACGATCCATGCCTTTAGCGAGTTGCTCATCAACACGATTTACCTCAAAAACATCTCTTTCATCAACCCATTTAATGAGACGATTAGAAAGATCAGGAGAAACATCTTCAACATATTTAGAAACAGACTGCCAAGCTTTTTCACCAGAAACAACAAGCTCGTTAAAATCATCATTAAATACATCTCGTATAACACGTAAAGACACCTCGATTTCACCATGTACAAGCATTGGCGAACTATTCTGCTTCTGCTTAAGCTCGATATTTTCCCAAATTTTCACCAAACGATTTACATCTTCTTCTATTTGTTTTGCACTAGCACCTTCAGCAGCAGTACGCACAATCACACCGTAATCATCAGGAACAATTTCATGTAACAATTTCTTCAATCGAATACGTTCTTCTTCAGGTAATTTTTTAGAAATACCAGTCATAGCACCAGATGGAACAAGAACAACATGTCTTCCAGCTAATGTAACTTGAGAAGTAAGTCGTGCACCTTTATGTCCAATAGGATCCTTAGTTACCTGAACTAGAATAATATCACCAGGCTTAAGAGCATTTTCTATACGTCTTACATTACCTTCTAAACCTAGCTCATCCCAATTCACTTCACCAGCATAAAGTACAGCATTTCTATCTTTTCCTATATCGACAAAAGCAGCTTCCATAGATGGCAAAACATTTTGGACACGACCCAAATACACGTTACCAATAGAAGAACACTGATTGTGATCAGCCACATAATGCTCTACTAAAAGACCATCCTCAAGTACAGCTATTTGATTTATGCCATCTTTTTCACGCACAATCATTTTACGGTCCACACATTCGCGACGCCCTAAAAACTCAGATTCAGTTATCTTAGTGTGCCTTATAGATGATGTGCGCAAATTATCTAACCTGCGACGACGTTTAGCCTCTAAACGAGTAGATCCTTGTAAAACAGCCACATCTTGACGAAGCGTTTCTATTTCATGATGCCTCTGTCTAACTCTTTTACGACGATAAGTATCAACTTCATCCACTTTCAAAACACTTGCCATGCGACGAGTTTTAATCCTATGGACTCTTCTTGAATATAAATCATCTCTTGAAGAAACATCATTTTTATCAGCATCAACATTAGAATGTGAAATCGCAGGTAGCTTATCGAAATCAGCTTCTTTAAATACCATTTGTAAATCTAAGTTTTTATAAGAACCAAAACAAATGTTATCAATACTATTTTTTGAAGAAAACAAACTATTTTCATCAAAATTAGAGTGAAAAAGCTTTTTCTCTTCCAGTGCTTTACGATATTCTTCACTATCAGTGTCAATAAAGTTTTCATCAAAATTTTTTTCGTTTAAAAATTTAGGTGTCAAAAAATTCATAGAAATACTTTTAGATTCAAGCCTAGGTAGAGAATCAAAATCTAAATTTTGATTATCCTCTTTTGGGCTCAAAAATATTCCATTATAACTATTCACTATACGCTTCCTAAAAATCATTTTTACTGCGAATATTCACACACCAAATTTCGCATTTAATTCTAAATTAATAGAATCACAAAGCCTGTCTATCGTTCATATAGCTAAATTTACAAAACAAAAACAAACTAAAAAGCTATATGCATTCTACTGTCACAATCAGGTGTATCAACTATGACAACTACTGATAACAATAATACACTAAAAAATATTTTTTAAACTATATCTTGTTTATAAAAATACATTTTTAATACAATAAACTATATTTTCTAACAAATACACATTCATATGAGATACTTGTCTTATAGAAATAAAATTTTACATAAACTACAAAATATAAAACTTTATTGAATACTATTTCTCATTCATGCGATTTTGTATAATTAGGCTTGCCATACGTGCAGCATTTTGCTCCGCATGCTTTTTAGAAGTCCCCTCACCTTTTCCAAACACATAATTTTCTACATTTACTTCAGCGAAATATCTACGATTATGATTCGGACCCGTTCCTTCAACAGTATAAACAGGTATAGCAGATTTATCATGAGCTGCTACTAATTCTTGCAAAGTAGTTTTCCAATCAGTTTGTTCACTCCGCTCAACTACGTTATCTAATAGATCTGACAACAAAGTTTCAACTACAACACGCGTTTTTTCCAAACCATTACACAAATATGTTGCACCTATAAGAGATTCTATAGTGTCTGACAAAATCGAATCTTTTTCATTACCTTTAGTTAAAATTTCGCCTTTTCCTAATAAAATATATTTACCTAAATTAATTTTTCTCGCAACTATAGCAAGCGCAGGTTGAGAAACAGTCGCTGAACGCATATTAGCTAATTTTCCCTCAGGCACATCAGGATAAGTTCTATATAATTTTTCAGTCACAATCACGCCAAGCACAGAATCACCTAAAAATTCTAAACGTTCATTATTAGGTATACCACCAACTTCGTTAGCAAAAGATCTATGCGTCAATGCTAATATAAGCATATCGCCATCAATATGAGCACCCCATTTTTGAAGCAAATCATTCATTCTTTTATTAAAACTTTTAGAATTAGGAACATTAGTCATTTTTATTTTCCCGTAGTTTTATAGCAAATCCTTCTAGTTTTTTCCATCTGTCATCAATAAATTCATGACTATGATTAGGCTCTAAATCAACAAATTTTTTAGCACAATAAGGACAAAGCCCTAAACAAGACTCATCACAAAGCATCCTCATAGGCAATTCTAAAACTATACTGTCACGCACAAGTGTCGTCAAATCTACACAATCATTTTCTACTTCAAATACCTGTTGCAAATCTTCATCACCACAATCAAGCAATTTTTGACGCATATCAGGATAGTAAAATAATTCTTGAGCACAAATATCCATATTTTCAGTAACATCATCTAAACAACGGTAGCACGCGGAATTAATTTCAACATCAGTCGACAAATCCACTAGAACCCCTTGTGTTACACAAGTTAAACGAACTTTTAAATTCAATACATCATTCACAACTTTCACATCGTATACGCCTAAATCGCTAGGAACATCGACTAGAAATTCATATAATCTGCTAGCTCCTGGTTGTCTAGGTAAATCTATAAGCGAAATTTGTAAATCATCTAAATTATTAACGTTATTTGTCATCATACGGATAATTTTCCTCAGCTAACTGTGCGCCATCAATCTTTTGCACTTCAGGATCAAATCCACGTCTTGTCAATATAGCTTCACGTCCAGCAGTAACTTGTCTGCTGATAGCTTCTAGAAGCTCCTCAATCTCATAGAGTTTATCATCACAATACTGATCAGCTCCTTGCGCAAGTTTGCGACTATTTTCTTCAGCTTTTTCTATTATCTTGTCAGCATTTTCATTAGCAAGCATTATAATTCTTTCGCTGGAAACTAAAGATTTAGCTTGTTCATGAGCTCTAGCAATAATATCTTCAGCTTGGCTTTTAGCTCTATTAATTATTTCTTCACTTTGATTATTTGCTTTGTCTATAACTGTTTCAGCTTCAGCGACAACTCTGTCAGCAGTAATAATATTATCAGGCAAAACCTGTATAGCCATATTTAACAATTCTTTTAAACGCGCTTTATTCACTACAATATTTGCTGATAAAGGCAAAGAACGAGCTTCATCTAATACGCTTGAAATATCTTCAAGGATCCCAACAAGCGACACTGACACTTCTTCATCTTCATTATATTCATCATTGGTTATTTCATCATTCATAACATATCTCCATATTCGATAAAAAATCAGCTACCTTTTCAGGTACTAATTCATTTATTGATCCTCCGTTTAATAAAATATCACGCACGATAGTTGAACTAATATGTTGTAAATGTTGTTTAGCTGGAAAAAAAATTGTTTCAACACCACACATTTTTTCATTCATAGTAGCCATATTTTTTTCGTATTCCAAGTCATAGTTACTGCGCACACCCCTTACAATAATGTCTATATTATTATCTATACAATATTTTGCAATCAATCCATTATGACTACACACTGTAATTCTAGAATCATTATCATATAGGTACTTAATACATTCTATACGATTTTGTATAGGGAAAACACTTTTTTTTGAACTATTTAAAGCTAAAACTATATCCAAAGTATCGACTATTTTAAGTACAGACTTAACTAATTGTTCATGCCCTAAAGTGAAAGGATCAAAACTACCTGTCAATAATGCTTTTACCATACTTTAAATATTATAAGCATTTTCAAATACTATCTATATAAAATAATTTTCTTTATTAAAATCACACTTTTAAAAGGATATGGCTATTTAAATGCACATTTTACAGGAGAGATAAAAACTATTTTAATTGAATATAATATATTATACTTTCACCATATTTTCTAGTATCAAAAATTTCCAAATCCTCATTCAATTTTAAAGAACATTTCCTAATAGAACGTTCCAAAACAATAACAGAATGCTCTTCAAGCAAAACTGAACAATCATTAATATTTTCACTAATTATCGAATCATCTAAATCATATGGAGGATCCAAAAAAATTAAATCATACTTAGAAGGAAAAGCTTTATCATTTTCTCTTTTCAAAAATGTAGTAACACTCAATTGGCATATTTCAACATTCTTATCAGCACTACTAGCACGGTTCACAGTTTTATTTAAATTATTTTTTACACATTTACTAGACATATTACTTACATCTACAAAAACACAATTATTATAGCCACGACTCATCGTCTCTATTCCCAAGGCTCCACTTCCAGCATACAAATCTAGAACTGAAAAAACACTTTTCTGCGTACCATTGCTCGGCTTTTCAGCATTAGAGCATTCTTCAAAAACACCATAATGATCCAATGTAGAAAAAATAGCTTCCTTAACTCTTTGAGTAGTCGGTCTTGTACCTTTCTTAGGTACCTCCATTTTACTACCTTGATATTTTCCAGCAATTATACTAGTCATTGTATTCTCACAAACATTTATAATCTATTAAACAATATTCAAAGCACATTTTAAAAATATATATAACAATATTCAAGCCTAATGCATATTCAAAACATATGAACAAATTTTAATCATTTTTTATAAAGCAATATAATCTTAAACACAATCAACATTTAACGCAGGCTTTTTCAAATTTTAATATAAAATTTTTAGAATAAATTGCACTACCGCATACAAAATTATCAGCTAAGTAAGCAAAATAAGACTATAAAAATTAATTTTTAAAAACATATTCTCTCTGCTCTGAATTTAAATACATTGAAATATTTTCTTCAAAAATATTTTGCAAATTTACTATATTCTCGTTTTGTCTGATATCTTTCAAACATTTTACTATTATATTGTTATCATCAATAATATTTAAAAATTTAAGAGTAGTTTTTACTCCAGACTGAATTTGCCCTAAAATATCTCCCTCTTTACGCATTTTTAAGTCTAATTCAGCAATTTTAAATCCATCATTCGTCGAAGAAAACTCTTGTAATTTTTTATATGAAGGATGCTCTTGATCAAGATTTGTTAGTAACATACAATAACTTTGTTTACTACTACGTCCAACACGCCCACGTAACTGATGTAAAGTTGCAAGCCCAAATCTATGCGCATCTAAAATCACCATCATAGTAGCATCTTTCACATCTACACCAACTTCAATAACAGTAGTTGAAACAAGTATCGGAGCTACATGATCTGAAAAATCTTTCATTATTTTTTCTTTTTCTTCACTACTAGTATTAGAAGACATTTTATGAAAATGAACATTTTTTAAACTTTGAGATCTTTTTATCCTATCGCAAGCTTTATCTATTGAAACTATTTCTTTAGATCTATAATTTTCATCAGCAAAATTATTTTTTCTAACATCTAAAGTGCAATTAGAATCATGCTTTTTTTCTTTACCATCAGAAATTTTAGGTACAACAACATAAACGCACCCGCCTTTTTTAATCTCTTCACTTGCTTTATCCCAAACTCTTTCTTCCCAAGTTTTACGAACACCATCCTTCATGAAAAATTTTTTAGAATCAACTAAAAATGTTTTTACATCTTTTCTACCTATAGGTTTTTGTCTAATCACACTAATATCAGTATTACCGAAAATCGCAATTGCAAGACTCCTAGGTATAGGAGTAGCGCTCAAAGACAGCAAATGAGGCATAATAGTAGTCTTCTCAAGTAATTTTTGTCTCTGTAAAACACCAAACCTGTGTTGTTCATCGACCACTACTAAAGCTAGATTTTCAATAATGACATGTTCTGATAGCAAAGCATGCGTTCCTATATATATACCAGGCACGCCACTTGCAAGCTTCATAAGTACTGTTTTTTTTGCACTGAGAGGCATAGAACCCGTAAGAATGTTTATATCCACATTTTCTAACTTTAGTTCTTCGCAAGCAAAATTTTTATTTATAATCTTTTCTTCATCAATTCCGAGAATAGCCTTCATATTTTCATAATGCTGATGAGCTAATACTTCAGTTGGTGCTAATAATATTGCTTGATGATTATTTTCAACAACTACTAGCATTGCCAACAAAGCAACTATCGTTTTACCAGCTCCTACATCTGCCATAAGCATTCTTTTCATAGGAATACTTTTATTTATATCTGTTAATATCTCAGTAAATACTTTTTTCTGGTCTCCAGTTAATTCATATGGAAGATTTTTTATTAATTTATCACATAAACTTTCTTCCTTTTTCTCACATTTATATGCTTTTTGTTGCTGTAAATTTTTCCTTTCTATATCAAAAATCATATTTAACATAAACGCTTCATGATATTTCAAACTATATAATGCATTTTCATATTCTTTCTCATTATCAGGATCATGCATTTTCTTTATTGCTTCATAATATGAATATATTTTTTCAGAACGCAAAATCTCGTTTGGAATTATTTCTTTAAAAGAATTTTCATCAACTAAATTTAAAACAGTTTCTATACTAGTCTTGACTTTCCACGAAGCAAAACCAGCTGTTGCAGGATATACAGGTATAGGTTTATGAACATATTCTTCTAAATTACAATTATCACTATCTATAATTTCAAACTCGGGATGTACTATTTGTTTAACAGAATTATAAGAAGACACTGTGCCACATATTAATATGTTTTCCGCATTCATCATATTAGTTCTATGGTATTTCAATATTGATGGATTTTTAGAAAAAAAAGTTGTTACGAGAAAATTTTTTCCATCAGTAATAGTTGCTTGTAATATATATCCTTTTTTGGCATACATTTGCCTTATAGTAGCGTAAGCTACTTTTGCTTGCAAAGTTACATAATCGCCTTCTTGTAGAGACGTAAAGCTAGTTAATTCCCCTCTTTTATAATATTTTCGTGGCTTCAAATTCAACAGTTCAAATACAGTAGAAACTCCTATTTTTTCAAGTTTTTCACTGACTTTTTTCCCAAATATTTCACTCAACTCAATGCGAACAATATCTTTGTCGGTATACATATTACTACTCTATGCGATATCCCATCTTAAGATTAATTTTATAACTGCATATCATTTTTAGTTAACAATATTATATTTTCATTATTTTCTACAGATTGTCCAAATTTTTTTTCAAGAAAAGTCTCAACATATGCTTCATTATTTGTAATTCTTGCAATAATATTTTCTATTTTTTCTTTCCAAATATTTGAATTTTTTTCGCTTAGCAATATTGTAATATATTTATCATTAGGTGCTATAAAATCTTGCACTTTTTCTTCTACATCCATATTTTCATTTATATTTAGTACTCTATAATTTGACAGTGTTTTTATGCATTCAAAAATATTTTGATGAAGTTCTTGTTTTTCTTTTATCAAAACCATATTTGATGCTATATTCTCTGACAACGTTTTTGTTTCTAAATCATTTAAAGTTTTAACAAAAATAATTTTTTTGTATTCATTATTTTCTAATATTTTTTGTTCATTTTCAGTTTTTATGATTTTTTTTGAGTAAATATATACTAGATTATTTTTGTTCATTATTTCAAATAATGTTTTTAATATGGTATTTTCTTCCATCTTATATACAACTTGTGCACCTGTTCTTGTTATCATTTGTGATAAAGAAAGGTTTTCAAGACAAGCTATAACACTTAAATTCAATTCCTTATTTGTATTATTTTTTTCAAATATTGCTATATTTTTATCATTTTGATAGTCAGAAATATTTGTGTAATTATGCATTGAAATTGGTGAAAGATTTTTAATTATTAAATTTTTTATTTTATTCTCTTTAGGTATCATTGAATATAGCTCGTTACCTTTAACATTTACATACCATTTAGTAACAAAAAAATTATCAGATTTACCAACAATAATATATTTGCACTCTTTTTCATCATATTTTTTTTCAAGGTATTTTATTATTTCTGAATTAGCTTCTATAGTGTAGAAAATTTCATAGTTTTCTGTAGCGCTTCTTATTTTATTTTTATTTTTCTTATGTTTTTCAGCTGTATCAACAAGCATATTTCTAACTGCTAAAGATGCACCATCGCTCTCTTCTAAAGCATATTCTAAACTTGATATTACAGTACAAGCTATTGCATATTTGTAACTGTATCTCATTTTTTCTTCAGGCATTTCCGCGAATACCAATTGGCTGGAAACTATAAAACTTTGGCACACTGATTTTAGGTCAATAATATTTTCCAAATATTTACAATTTTCTATTGCATTATAAAAAATGTTATTTAAAAGTATTTGATTTTCTTCGCTATTTTCATTAGTAATTTTAGATCCAATTTTATTTATTAGCTCTATAATTTCTATAGGAGTAAGTGATTGTTTAATTTCTTCAAGCAACATTACAAAACATTTAAAAATAGTAAGTGCTCCATTAGTTATAGCTAAATTTTGCATAATAGAAATAACATTTTGCAATACAGTAATACAGTTATTATCATCAATTGTTTTTTCTAATTCTTCCACAACAATTTTATACATGTAAATAATATTATTTATATCTTCAATATCTTGATTATTTTCTACTAAAAGGAAAAATATGTCTTTATTATTTTCTAAGTCAATATATGCATTAATGAACCATTGTTTTAACATGGCTCCCGTAAATATTTCACTTTGAACATTCATAATATTTATTTTTACTATTTTTCATATGCCTGTATCTTTTTAGTATCATACCATAATGATAGTAAATGTTTGTACTAATAATTTTTAATTTAGTTTGCATATTTTTAGATTTTTGGTATTATATATGAGTTGAGTGTTTATATGGCACTTATTTTATTTTGTTAACTATGTCTTTTATAGGCTTGAACGATCAGGAGAGACACGTGGCTTCCACCTGCGATATTTGCGGTAAAGGACCGGGCTTTGGCAAGAGCGTTTCACACTCTCACTTGCGTACAAACCGTCGTTGGAACCCAAACATCCAGCGTGTTCGTGCGCTAGTCGGCTCCACACCAAAACGTTTGAATGTTTGTACTAAATGCATTAAGAGTGGCAAAATTACACGCAGTGCATAATTGCTAAACTTTCATAAAGGTCACGTAAGTGGCCTTTATTATTTTAATTACAAATTTTTCAAAAAAAAATTCAGACGGCCTACTTGTATATATTCAACCGTCTGAAAACAAACTATTTTACTTTTATAGGCCTATCGCCTGCCTGCCATGCATTCCAAGCTGATTGAACCATTTCTTCCAATCCATATTTTGCTTTCCAACCTAGAACTTTACCTATTCTAGTTACATCTCCTATGAGCTGCGGAGGATCTCCTTTACGTCTAGGTAATATTTCAGGATCAAGTTTCATGCCAGAAACTTTTTCTATAACATCAATAATTTCTTTAACTGATGTTCCTTTACCTGTTCCAACATTGAAAGAATGAAATTCAAAATGCTCATTTTTACGTAAATATTCCATTGCATTAATATGAGCAATTGCTAAATCTGTAATATGTATATAATCTCTTACACAAGTTCCATCAGGAGTCGGATAATCATTACCAAAAATTTTAGGCTGCTCACCTTTAGCTAAACGATCTAAAACCATTGGGATTAGATTCAATATTGCAGGATCACCAAGCTGATCGGAGCCTGCACCTGCAACATTAAAATAGCGAAGAGCCGCCCATTTAAGCCCCCATGCTTTTTCACAAGCTTGTAACATTTCTTCGCCAATCAATTTTGATGCTCCATACGGATTTATAGGTTTCTTATCAATATCTTCTTTTACTACAGACACTGGCGGAGCACCATAAACTGCTGCTGAAGAAGAAAAAATCATTTCTTTAACACCAGCTTTCTCCATAGCTAATAACAAATTAGCCATACCTCCAACGTTTTGTTGATAATACCACGCAGGCTTTTCTACAGATTCACCAACTTGCTTTCTGGCCGCAAAGTGTATAACTGACTGAACATTATCTTCTAACATAACGTTCACTAAAGGTTCAATTGATGACATATCTGCTATATCTAATTTAAGTAATTTACTATCACCAATACGACTTGCACTTCCATATGACAAATCATCTACTACAATAACTTTTTCACCACGTTCAAGTAATAAGTGCACTACATGCGCACCAATATAACCAGCGCCACCAGCAACCAGAATACTCATAGAAACTCCTGTAAAGTTTAGCTAATCTATATCAATATAATAAATTTTATTATACATCTTTAAAGAGGGTGGAAACGTAACTTATTCCCACCCTCTTTATAAATATTTTCAAACAGATCACCTTGGCAAAGCGTAATAAGCCCATAAGCGATTATCACCGTAAAATACGTTTCCATCTAAATTAGCATTATAACCATCTAGACGTAAATTACTTGTATACTGCCACATTGCTGCTCTGTTCCACCATTTAATTACAAAAGTAGGTGTTCTTTCAGGTTCCAAAGATTTCGGAGCATTATATGGGTAATAAGCAACCCAAAGCGGATATCCAGCATTTGCAACTGACGACCAATTTGCATGATTTACAGTGTCTTGTGACATGTAAATCATCGGTTTAACTCCAGTAAGGCTATATACTGTATCCAACCATTTTTTATTCCAATTAACGTCAAATCTATTACTTTGCTCATTATCAAGAACTAGCATTGGACCATATCGTAAATATGGTTTTATAGTGTTCACAAAATGATAAGCTTCTGATACAGGATCACCTTTTGAGCCAGCTTCATGCGCAAAATGATAGAATCCAATTTTTTTGTTAAGCCTAATAGCTTCATCAACTTGATTTTGATGGAATGGATTGACATAACCAGTACCACCTGTTGCTTTTACAATTACAAATTGAATATTTTGTATCCTATTCAACTGTATATTTTTTTGCCAAGACGATATATCTATACCGCTCATACGCGAAATAACAGCAGGATAACCGTAGGAAGAAGCTTTAATTATTCCATGCTCAAATTTTTGAAAAGCAATTCCACCTTCATATTGTATAGGCGCAATAGGATAGCCATATGATGAATTTTCCCAACCTGATGCTATCCATTTTTTCGTTGTCTCTTCACGTAAGACTATCGGAACAACTCCATTATTAGGCGTTATGTAGATAGCGGTTTCAATACCATTATTTTTAATTGTGGCAACACAACCACCATCACGCAAGCCACAGCGTAATTGTCTGACTATTTCATTTCCATATTTATTTTGGTTAAATCTTATAAATCTTTCAAATGCGACTTGTTTTTTTGTAATAGTAGTTCTGCGTCCTTTTATATAACCATTTTCAAAATAGTCAACGCTACCTCTGCTCTCAGTCGGATATCCTAGTGGCGAGTTTTCCCAACCTTGCATTTTCCATTCTATTATATTTGGATTTGAAAGGTTTACTGGAACTATTCTTCCATTATGTTTATATAATGCTACGCTTTCTCCATTATTATTTTTAAAAGTTTGTACGCATCCTCCGTCTGCCAATGAACATACTAAATTATTCATAGGATGAGATAGAACACGAGAATTTTCTTTATAATATTTTCCATAATCACTGTCATTTAACAGTTCTATTGCATTAGAGCCAGATTGAAATATAATTCCATTTTCAAATTCCTGTTTTTGTGAGCCATCATTTAAACTTTTAACAGCACTCACAGGATAACCAAATTTGCCATTTTCCCAACCAGACTTAATCCAAAATTTTGCAATCGGTGAATTTAAATCCACATATTGAGGCACAGTATTAGCTGATGTATAAAGCGCATATCGTTTACCATTTTTTTCAAAAGAACGTACACAACCATCATTTTTCAATCCACATTTTATATCTGTTATCGGATTACCTAATATATTTTTATGTGCGGAAGCAAACTTCGACAATGCTTCCCTAGGGGAAATAACTGCCTTTACTCCATTGGAATCTTGGATAAGTTTGCCAAATTCAAAATTCTGATATCCACCTGAAGCATTTGAAACAAATTCACTTGTCGGATACCCAAAACTTCCATTTTCCCAACCGCTAGAACTCCATTTACGTCCTATAGGAGAATCTAAATTAACACTGAAAATACCATTAGTAGACTTATAAACAGCATGTGTAATACCAGAAGAATTAATATATGACTGAACACTTCCACCATTTACTAAGTTATCTTTAATATTATTTACAGGCACACCTAGAGTATTTATATTGTTTTCAAAATATCTGCGTAGAGGACTATTTTCTTCAATTACTGACAAACCTTTACCACGAGTATAAGCAATAATACCTTTTTCAAAAATCTGATACCAAGAAGAATCACCAACTTGAATTTCAGCTCTTACAGGATAACCAAATCTACCATTTTCCCAACCAGACTTAGCCCAATAAGAACCAATAGCACCATTAAGCTTAACAGGAGCAACAGGAGATACGTCTGAAGCATATACTGCAAGTGAAACACCACGCGAATTTCTAAAAGATTGCACACAACCAAATTCGCGCAAACTACACTTTACAGCATTTACAGCATTAAACTTATCGTCATTTTCAGCATTTAATCCATTTATATAATCACTGATACGTATTGTTTTTCCTTCATTACCTAAAGGAACAGCTCGATCACCGTTTTGAACAGGTTTAGGCACATCTTTTATGGCATTATCATCTTGATGTTGCAATTGCTGATTTTGCGAATTATCATTGGCATTATCATTTTCTGCAGCAAATACATTAGGCGTATAACCTGCTACAGTAATACCAAGTACAAATGCAATGCATAAAGTTAATTTTCTTAAAAGACTGCTAGAAAATCTATTCATTAAAACTCCTTTTGAAAGATAAATATAGTCTGTCAAAATAGTAGAAATATTATATTTCCGTTGCTTGTTCTCTGTGTTAACATATTTTATTAAAACATATCAGAAAAACATACGCATATTCTCAAAAGAAATTTTTAATTTTTTTACTTAAATTTTATACCTAATTTTCATTAAACTTTATTTTTTCTATTTAGTGTTCAGATATTCTGAAATATTTTGTCTAACTAGCATATCTGTAGTGTTCTCATTAATATTACACTTCAAAGGTCTCTTATTTTTAATGCTCTTTTTTTTCATTATTTTATACACTATATAATGCCTTTTGGTTGTCAATATAACATTTATTCCTATAAGAACAAAAATTGTGTTTGAGACAACTGAAGGCCATGCACCAGCATATACACACATTATTGCAAGTAAACTTGCTCCTCCCATGTTCAACGCATGGTATTTTAAAGAATCTGGCGCAAGCTTTTTTGCAGACACTAAATAATATGCACTGAAAGTAGCTAGCGCTCCTATCCAACCTAAAACACTTACTATTATTCCACTTAGATTACCCATGTAAATATTATGCAACAAACACTAGTTAAGTACAATAGAATTATAAAAATTTATTATTAATTTTTTCTTAAGTAAACACTTTTATATATCTTAACATATTGTGATAAAGTTTTAGTATGAAAATAGATCCACGAAGACTTGCAATTTTACTCGCCGTACAAAGAGACGGTGGCATAGTATCCGCCGCTGAAACTCTAGGCATAAGTGCCTCTGCCGTTTCACAACAAATAACAAAATTAGAAACTGAAATCGGCACTATGGTAATAAACCGAACACCAACAGGCGCAACACTTACTCAAGCTGGAAAACTACTCGTAGAATCCGCAGAAAGAGTTGAAGCTGAACTAGCAGAAACCTATAAAAATCTCCTACAACTAGATGGAGAAATAACAGGTATAGTAACAATCGGAGCCGCACCAACACCAATACAAGCAATATTAATACCATTAGTAAATGAAATAAAAAATTCCCTTCCAGGTGTCGAACTGATAATACAAGAAGTCACAGAACAACAAGGAAGATCTCTACTAAGATCTGGCAATATAGATTTGCTAATAATGGAAAGAGATATATCAGACGGTTCTCCAAAAGCTGCACCTAGAGGAATGCGAGATATACCATTTTTTGACGAACCATGGCTTATAGTTCTACCAGAACACGAACCTATACCTAAATCACTCGCAGATATGTCTTCACGCACATGGCTAGATATAGAGCCACAAACAGCAGCTGCAGAAGCAATGGAACGTATAGCTACAACAGTTGGAGAAATAAATAAAGTAAACCACCGTTTCCTAGACTTTGCAGTAGGCATACAAATGGTATCCACAGGAATGGGATGCACAGTATTACCACAGCTTGCTCTACAAGGAAACATACCAAACAATATTAATATAGTTTCACTACCAGGACTAGGATTTAGACAATTAGTAATCAGGTTGCGATCAAATACAGAACCAACTCCAGCAGTGCAAGCAATACTTGAAGAAATAGCGGCTAAAGCTGCTTCAATCAAAAATTAATAAATTCAAACAACAAAAAAGTAGGATTTTTATAACTAAAAAATCCTACTTGCCACCATCGACTTAATCTATATAAAAATTTATTAAGTATTACTTAATATAAAACAGAGCAATAAGATGAACTACAAATACCGCCCAAATAGTTACAAAACTGCTCAGCCAACAGTTATAAACTAAAAAATTAAATCAACAGTCAAATTTTCTTTTATTTTGCGTTACAGCTTGGACAAGTACCCCAATATATGACTTCAGCTTCATCTATAGAATAGCCACTGCCAATATTGGCCTCCAAGCAAGGTTTTTCACCAGTAGAACATGGTACATCAAGCAATTGTCCACAGCTATTACAAACGAAATGATGATGATTATCACCAAAATCTATTTCATAAACTGCTCTACACGCTCTCGGCTCAACACGCCTCAAGATACCATCAGTAGTCATAATATTCAAACTATCATATACAGCCTGTGTAGAAACAGTGCCTAAATATTGCTTAACAAAATTTTTAATTTGTTCTGCATCTAGATGATGATGCTCCTTCAAGACAGACAAAATAGTAAGTCTCGGAGAAGTCACACGTAAACCTTTTTCTCTCAATAATACAGAAAAATCATCGTTAGAAATATTCATCAAAAACACTCTCCAAAAGAATCCTACACGTTTATACTAATATTTTATGAATAAAAAAGCAAAAAAACACGTATAAACGCATATAATGAAATGTACAATAAAATTTTTATTAATTTCATATAAAGAAAATTAAAATTACAGTAAGATATATACATGATAAACAAAATTCAAATAACAGGTACAATAAGGCTCGGACAATTTCTAAAACTAACAAACATAGCAGAAAATGGACACGACGCAAAAAATATAATAGTTCAAGGTAAAGTAACAGTTAACAACGAAACTGCACTACAAAGAGGAATGCAATTAAAAAACAAAGACATAATAAGTGTAAAAATAAATGGAGAAAAAATAACTACACAAATAGAACAAATACAATAATCACCTGACAAGTAAACAACACAAATTACAATACCAACTATTGCATTCAATCATTCTTTCAAATTCACTTAACTCAAATACAGTCAGCACCAAAAAGAGTCTTTATATCAGCATACAAGTTTTCAGATTCATTAATTTTATAATTAGGAAGAGTGAAATACTGTTTTTCATTATCAAATTGTTCAACACATATCTTCACTTTCTTCTCACCTTTATAAGCAAGCAAAATTTTTTGTAAAGATAAAATATTTTCAACACTACAAGCTTTCTCAGATAAAGTAATAACAAAAAATTCGTCATCATCTGAAACGCTAGAAAAATCAGCATTAGATACATTAGAAGTATCAAGTAATTTAATCTTAGTTGCAGTAACAGAAAAAGACTCATCATCATTTTTCTTTAAACGTCCCTGTACACTAATCAAAATATTCTCTTCCAAAAATGTAGAAATAGTTCGATAAGTATCAGGGAAAAATAATACATTAATAGAAGCTGACATATCTTCCAAATTTGCTATAGCCCACAAATTACCTTTTTTAGTAGTCTTCTTCTGCAAAGAACTCACAATTCCGCAAATTTTCACATTCATATTATCACTATATTGATCAGGATCTTGAATAAAATCAATCAACGACACATCACGATTTGCGCTTAAAAGCCCTTCTAAACCATTCAAAGGATGATCAGAAACATAAAGGCCTAACATATGTCTTTCAAAATCAAGTTTTATATTCCTATCCCACTCTTGAAGATCAGGCACAGTTATAGCTAAAGTTGAAACACCAACGTCAAAAGAACTAAACAAATCAAACTGACCAACAGCTTCATTTTTCTTCAAAACCAACGCAGCATCAACAGCATCTTCATAAATAGCAAAAAGCGAACGTCTAGTGACACCAAATGAATCAAAAGCACCAGACTTGATTAATGACTCTACGCATCTTTTATTGCAAACGCTAGTGGAAACTTTAGTCAAAAAATCTTCAAAATCAGAAAAAGCACCAGACGATTCACGAGCGTCAATAATATCTTTTACAACACCTTCTCCAACATTTCTAATCGCACTTAAACCGAAACGAATATCATTTCCTACAGGAGTAAAAGATGACTGCGAATAATTCACGTCAGGAGGCAAAACAGTAATACCCATACGTCTACATTCGCCCAAATATGCGGCTAATTTATCTTTATTATCTTTTTGAGACGTCAATAAAGCGGCCATATACTCAGTTGGATAATTAGCTTTCAAATAAGCAGTCCAATAAGAAACTAGCCCATAAGCCGCCGAATGTGACTTATTGAATGCATAATCAGAAAAAGGCACCAAAATTTCCCAAACAGTTTGCATAGCTTCTTTACTATAACCGCGATCAAGCATGCCTTTCAAAAAAGTAGAATATTGCTTATCCAGCTCCGCTTTTTTCTTTTTACCCATAGCTCTGCGGAGCAAATCAGCTTGACCAAGAGAATACCCTGCAAGTTTTTGAGCAATAGCCATAACTTGCTCCTGATAAACAATCAAACCATAAGTTCCCTTTAAAATATCCTTCAAAGGCTCTTCCAGCTCAGGATGAATAGGAGTAATACGTTGCATACCATTTTTACGTAAAGCATAATTAGTGTGAGAATCAGCACCCATAGGTCCCGGGCGATACAATGCACCCACAGCTGAAATATCCTCAAAATTATCAGGACGCATTAATCGAAGCAAAGAACGCATACCAGCGCCTTCAAGCTGAAATACACCTAATGTATTGCCCTGAGAAAGCAAAGAGAAAGTATTTGAATCATGCAAATCAACATTATCTAAATCAACAGGATCTTTCCCATTAGTAACAATATTGTCTAAAGCGTCAGAAATAACAGTCAAATTTCTAAGACCTAAAAAGTCCATTTTCAAAAGACCCAAAGTTTCACATGTAGGATAGTCAAATTGTGTTATTACTGCACCATCTTGCAAACGCTTCATTACAGGAATAATATCAGTCAAAGGCTTAGAACTCATTATTATCGCGCAAGCATGCACACCCCACTGACGCGTAAGCCCTTCAATTCCTTTAGCTAATTCAAAAATTTGCTTAGCATCCGTATCATTTTCAATAGTCTTCCTGAATTCTTCAGCTTCCTTGTAACGTTTATGATCAGGATTAAATATTTCACACACAGGAATATCTTTACCCATAACAGCAGGTGGCATAGCTTTCGTAAGTTTTTCACCCATACCATATGGATAACCCAAAATTCTTGCAGAATCTTTCAAAGCTTGCTTAGCTTTAATTTTGCCATATGTAATTACCTGCGCTACACGATCATCACCATATTTTTTAGTTACATAATCTATAACTTCGCCTCTTCTACGTTCGTCAAAATCGACATCAAAATCGGGCATAGAAACACGCTCAGGATTCAAAAAACGCTCAAAAATCAAACCATGATTTAAAGGATTCAATTCAGTTATACGCAAAGCATAAGCAACCATCGAACCAGCACCACTACCACGTCCAGGTCCTACACGTATACCTTGACTTTTAGCCCAATTTATAAAATCAGCAACTACTAAAAAATATCCTGGAAAACCCATTTTAGTTATAACGGAAACTTCATAATCAGTCTGTTTTCTAACTTTCTGATCAACACCATTAGGAAAACGGAAAGCAAGACCTTTTTCAACTTCTTTAACAAACCACGAATGCTCATCTTCACCAGGAGGAACAGGAAATTGAGGCATAAAATTCGCGCCATCGCTAACAGTAGTAAATGACACATTACATTGTTCAGCTACCAATAATGTATTATCACAAGCTTGCGGAAAAGATTTCCAAATACTATTCATCTCATCAGCAGACTTCAAATAATAGTCCACACCATCAAATTTAAAACGATCTGGATCAGACAAAAGAGAACCAGAGTTTATACACAATAAAGCGTCTTGATACGAATAATCATCTTTTTTAACATAATGCGAATCATTAGTTGCAATCAAAGGAGCATTAAGCTTATGAGAAATATCAATCAAATGCGGAATTACTCTTTTTTCAATATCCAAACCATGATTCATCAATTCAACATAAAAATAGTCTTTACCAAAAATATCTTGTAATTGGCTAGCCACTTCCAAAGCTTTATCAACTTGTCCCAAACGTATGCGAGTTTGAATTTCACCAGAAGGACATCCAGTAGAACCAATCAAACCTTTAGAATAAGTTTCTATCAGTTCTCTATCCATACGTGGCCATTTACCAAATTGGCCTTCCAAAGAAGCACGTGAAGCTAAACGAAAAAGATTATGCATACCTTCATTATTATGCGCTAGAAGAGTCATGTGCGTATAAGCACCACGAGCTGAAACATCATCACCAGCTCTTTGCTGTTGCTCATTTCCCCAACGCACACGAGACATATCAAAACGTGATGTACCAGGAGTAAGATATGCTTCAATACCAATAATTGGTTTAATATCATGTTTTTTGCATTCAGAATATAATTCGTACGCTCCGAAAATATACCCATGATCAGTTATAGCAACAGCTTTTTGCCCTAAATTATCAACTTCGTTGACTAAGGCACTAATTTTAGCTGCACCATCCAACATCGAATAATCAGTGTGCACATGCAAATGAACAAAATCTTTTTTCATATCAAAATCAATTCTAAATACTAATGCTATAAAAACAAAATATTAATTTTTGAAAAACACAATTTCAATTATTATTTTCTCCTCTGAAAAAATTTAAAATATTTTTTAAATCTTCAGGATATTCACTATTAAAGCATAAAGGTATACCCGTACGTGGATGTTCAAAAGCAAGTTCTTTAGCATGCAACCATTGGCGTTCAAGCCCTAATTTTAAAGCAACTTTATTATCAGTATTATAAGTTGGATCCCCCACACAAGGATGTCCGATTGCTTGCATATGAACTCTAATTTGATGTGTTCTTCCTGTTTCTAAGCGCACCTTCAGCAAAGAACTGCTACCAACAATTTCAAGTAACTCATAATGAGTAACAGCTTCTTTTCCATTAGACATAATCGCCATTTTCCACTCGTTGCCTTTATGCCTACCAATAGGTGCCTCAATAGTAGCTGTATAAGGATCTATATGACCTTGCACTAATGCATGATATATCTTCTTCACTTTGCGATCTTTAAAAGCCCATTTCATCTTTGTATATGCCAACTCAGATTTAGCTACAACCATTAAACCAGATGTGCCAGCATCTAAACGATGCACTATTCCTTTTCTTTCTACTGGGCCGGAAGTAGAAATCCTATAACCGCTCGCGGCTAAAGCGCCTATAACAGTTGGCCCGTCCCATCCTACACCTGTGTGAGCTGCTACACCAGCAGGCTTATCTACAACAACAATATCATCATCATCATAAACAATCTTCATTCCAGCAACTGGTGTTATTTCAGTTTCGTATGGCTTTGACTCTTCAAATTCTATTTCCAATATAGAACCACTTTTAACTTTTTGAGACTTGGAAACAACATTAAAATCTACGCTAACATTACCTTCCTCAACAAGTTTTGATGCAACACTCCTCGACAACCCCATAATTCGCGAAATAACAATATCTATGCGCTCACCATCAAACCCTTCAGGTACTGGTAAAATTTTATTTCCCATTATTAAATCCCACTACAAATCAACAATTATTTTATTCTACACTTAGTAATATAACATGAGACAATGATATAAAAATTGCTAAAACAAAAAATAATTTTTTATTTAGCAATTTCGCAAAAAGCTATGAATAAATAAAAACAAATATATTATTTATCATAAGTTTTTATCAACATTGTCATGATTATTGCTCATTTTCTTATCAGAAGCAAAAGGAACATCAAAAATTTCTAGCAAAACCACGAAAACTATAGATAAGACAATAAAAATATCTGCTAAATTACCTATAAAAAAATCACCATAACCTATAAAATCTACAACATGACCTTGCCCATAATATTCAGGTCTAAATAATCTATCACACAAATTACCTACAACGCCCCCTAGCATTATCCCTAATGGCAAAGCCCAATAAATTGATTTAACTTTCTTTGAAATATTCACTATACAAATAATCATAACTATAGCTATAACAGAAAAAACCCAAGCTCTACCTTTTAAAAGAGAAAATGCAGCACCATCATTGTATGCAAGCTTTAGATATAAAAAATTACCTAAAATCTCTATCGTTTTTGAATATAAAAATTTCTCTGCCAAAAATTTTGTAAAAAGATCTAAAAGACAAGAAAATAAAGCAACTAAATATAATAAACCGACTAATTTTTTATTTGCAGAATTATTTCTATTTAAAGATAATTTCCCACAAATGCCAATAATTATAAAAAGCACTATAGTACCCGACAATAAAAACATTAATTCCCCTAAAATTATTCAGTCTATTAAATAAATAATACACAATATATTACAAAATATTTCAAGCAAAAAATAAAAATAAATGGCGATTGATCAACAACCGCCATTGAAAAAATTAAATATTTACATCTCTATAGGAGAATTCAAGTCTTTCAACAAACCTTCAAGATGTCCACGAATTTGTGTACGATAATCAGCTTCAAAACCTTCAAGACGTGAAATCTCTTTTTCAGCTTCAGCACGGTCTGCAGACAATTTCTCCATAGTCTGTGCTGAAACAGTTTCTGCATCCTTAATAATCTTGGAGGCAGATTCACGTGCTTCAGTAATAATACGATCTGACTCTTGACGTGCATTATTTACATACTCATCATGAACTTTTTGTGCTAGCAACAAAACACCTGTTGCAGCAGCTGGCTCAGATTCTTCAGCTTGTACAACTGGTGTAACTGTTTCTTCTTTGATAACGACTTCTTCAGGTTGCTCGACAATTTTTTCAGCCGTATCGTCATTACCCTGCGACTGCTGAAGCTTTGCAAGCAATTCTTCCTTTTCATCTTGAAGCCTGCCAATAGTTTCGACAACTTCATCAAGAAAATCGTCTACTTCATCTTGATCATAGCCCTCGCGAAACTTAGTTATACTAAAACGCTTATTCAAAACGTCATCAGTGCTAAGTAATGCCATACTCGTCACCTCAATTATTTATTACATTTACCAATAAATTCTTCGTGTAAAACACGAAAGTCCAACATTCATTATACTACTAAAATACCTAATATAACAAAATCTTAAAAAGATATTCCAAATTTAACAGCTATATACCAACCCGCTATATAAACCAACAAAGTATCTATAAAAAACACCAATGCAAATAAAATTATAAAAGATACTGATAAATTTATATTACCTAGACTTACAGGTTTAATAACTCTATCAATACGACTAGTTATAGGTTCACTAAATTTCAATAAGAAACTATATACTTTATAGACTTTTTCACGAATCTCATATTTCATAGGAACAGCATTAGCCCAACTAAGTAAAGCTGTCACAAACAATATGAAAATATATAAATGAATAATTTTACGTAAAATAAAAATAGTCCAAAGCATTTATAATCCCTAATCGTTATCTTTAGCAATTTCTACATAAGCCGGTGATATCAAGTAAACCCTATTTGTAATACGTTCAATATCACCATGCAAACCAAATATTAAACCTGAAGCAAAATCAAGCATGCGTTGAGCGTCACCTGAATTCATATGCGTAAGATTCATTATAACAGGCACATTTTCTCTAAAAGCTTCACCAACTTTTTTAGCATCTGAATAATCTTCAGGATGCACAGTTACAATACGCGAAATATCGCCACTTTCCGATGCATGCATATCATAATCATCAGACATATGATCATCGTTGTACTCATCTATAAAATTCATATCTATTTCATTGTCATGTTCATTTTCAGTATTAGAACCAAAAAAACCTTTGAATACCATTATCTCTCCTACTTATAATTCAAAAGTTCAAAAGCTGATTTATTTATAACGAATCCTGCTTGCCTGCCACATACATTATTTCTTCTATAAGAATAAAATTCGCTGTTTTCAAAAGTGCAAATATCTAAATCACTAACATGTGAAATATTATATCTGCAAAGCTGATCCCTAACTGCTTTTCGTACATTGATTGCACTAGTTTTTTGAGGGGTACTCCAAGCAGAACTAGGCTCTTTACTAGTGCAATCAATGTAAACTTGTTCACTTACTTCATAGCAATTTCCACATATAGACGGCCCTATTGCCACATAAATATCGCGAGGATGCACACCTAAATCAAACATTTTTTCAATTGCATTAGGCAACACTCCCGTCTGCATACCTAAACGTCCAACATGAACTGCAACTGAAACACTGCCAGACTTATCAGATAACAGCACAGGCGTGCAATCAGCTACTAAAACAGTTGGCACAAAAGGTTTCATCGCACTATCAGCAGATTTTATATTTTCACTACTATCGCGCGTTACAACAATTGCGTCAGCTGTAGGAATATCACTACAAGACGAAGAAAAAGTAGCAACAATATTACTATGAATTTGATTCATAAAAGCAAAATTTACACCAAAAAAATCTGATAATTTTTGTCTATTTTTATGCACAATATTGCAATCATCTTGCACATGCAAACCTAAATTTAATCCGGGACCGTTATCACAACAATAATTTCCAACGGAATAACCACCTACACCAGTCGTAAATACTGCTGTAGCATTAGGACCTAAATAAGACAATAAAAATTGCATATCAGACATTATAATCTCTCAGCGCAAAAAGTCAGGTATATCCAAATCGTCACTACGACCATCTTCTGTAGTAGGTATATCTAAAGAAGGATTTTCATAAGGATTTTCTCCACCAACATACGGAGGTATTTCCTCAGAATACGATACGCTATGAGCATCATGCTGTGGCTGAGCACCATGAGCTCCACCTCGAAGCGGTTTAGCTGCATATGTTTGTTCAACTACATCTATCGCAACAGGAACAGGCTCTTCTGCTACCTGTTGATCTTTCAAATCATCATGCACATCTTCAGGTATTGAACGCTTAACAGCAGGAGCCGCATTAGTTTGAACAGGAATTGCAAGTTTTGTTTTCTGTTCTTTTGTAGGATCAACATCTTTGAAACCAGCAGCAATAATTGTAACTATAACTTCATCTCCGAAACGATCATCAATATCATGACCGTAGATTATATTAGCATCAGCAGCGGCTTCATTCTTAACCATTTTAACAGCATTTTCTGTTTCTTTAATACCAAGATCTGTACCTGATTGTATATTAATCAATACACCCATAGCACCAGTTATAGAACGTTCAAGAATAGGAGATGACATAGCCATTTCAGTTGCACGAGTAGTACGATTTTCTCCAGAAGCAGAACCTATACCCATTATTGCTGTACCTGAATTAGACAAGACACTTCGCACATCAGCAAAGTCTAAATTGATGACACCAGTGTTTTTGATTAGGTCTGTTATTCCTTGCACACCTGCACGCAATATTCCATCAGCACATCTAAATGCTTCAACTACAGACATATCTTCTTGATCCATTTGCAACAATCGCTCATTAGGTATCACAATTAGTGAGTCTACTTCTTTCATCAAGTTTTCTATACCATTTTGAGCTTGCTCACTGCGTCTTTTTCCTTCAAAATTAAACGGTCTAGTAACTACTCCAACAGTCAAAGCACCTGATTCTTTTGAGATTTTTGCAACAACTGGAGCCGCACCTGTACCTGTACCGCCACCTTCACCAACGGTTATAAAAATCATGTCAGCACCTTTTATAGCATCAGCTATAAAATCTACATCTTCTTCAGCAGCTTTTCTTCCAACAGCAGGATCCGCACCAGCGCCGAGACCTCTAGTACACTGTTCACCAATATGAATTTTCACATCAGCGTTCGATATTGTAAGAGCTTTAGCATCTGTGTTAATCGCAACGAATTCGACACCTTTTACACCATCCTCAACCATGCGGTTTATAGCGTTTGTGCCACCTCCGCCGACACCTACAACTTTAATGATGGCATCTGCAGGCGTAGAGAAAGAATCTACACCATAAGTATTATCTGTATATGTCACTATTACCCCTCCATAGCCTTTTAACATTCAAGTTAAACTCAAAGGTTAAAGTTCTACCCTATTTAATTCCACAAAAATATAAAGATACATTAGTGTAATTTCAAGTTAACTAATGAATAAAAACAAAATATTCCAAAGAAATATATTACAGACACAATCACAAAGTAGTAACAGGCTTAGTAGGTGAAGAAACATCGATGATTTTACCAGGCCTTTTCATCAAAATTTCTAAAACTTTAGCTTTTATCTTATTATCACTATCTTTACCCCAAATGACTTTCGCGCCATTTTTAAGCTCAAATTCTACATTATCCTTATCATTAGCATTAGCTACACCAACATTAGAACGCAATTCAGGTGAGAAATAACTCAAAATATCTAAAACAGATCTCAAACTTAATTTAGCTTTCACACGATTAACAGGCACTTGAACAATAGGCACATTAGCATTAGAAGCTGTTGTTTCTTCCAAACGAACACCATCTTTATCTAATAAAACAAATTTATTTTCATCTTTAGCAATTGCTACACCTTCACGTTCTTTGATAGAAATAGCAACACCATTAGGCCACTGTTTAGAAACAGAAGCTTTTTTCACCCAAACAAATTTTTTTTCAAGCAAATTCTCCATACTCGATGTTTGTATCCTAGGTAAAGGAACTCCCACATACCCATTCAAAGCTACACGCACATCAGCTTTTGAAACATGAACAGTTTTACTCATCAAAGCAATTTCATTTCCGGACAAAGCAAACAGACTAGAACCATAAACACACCATCCGGCGCATACAACAAACAATAGCCCTATAAGAAAATATCCCATTTTCTTCAAGCGAAGCAAACGTAAATATTTCTTTTCTCTAAGTATATGCTCTTTCAGCCCAAAACTTACATTACTAATAGAATCAGATACATATTTGATAGAACTAGGCATAGTAAGTTTTCGACTAGAAGAAAAAATCTCACTTCCAGAAATCTTATTTTCTTCGCTTACACTGTCAAGAGCAACTGGAAAATCATACACATTTTTGCTATTCAACTTTTTATAAGAAGCCTTGCTTAAATTATTTTCACTTTTTATATTGTTACTTTTACTATTAAAACTATCTTTATGATCTAAGTTACTCGCATTATCAGGCACTACACGAGATTTATTTGTAAAATCACTCTTTTCATGAAACTTTTTTAAAAAAGTATGTAACATATTAGGTTTTACATTAAAATCATGTTCATTTTCGATTTCATTTTCTATCTTTGAAAAAGAATTTTCATCTTCAAAACAAACATTTGGATGCAAAGTAAGAGCATCATAGAATTTAGAAAAAGACCAACTTTTTACACTAAGTTTAGTTTTCTTCATTCCTGTAGAAAAATTTTTAACAACACTTTTTATACTACTTATTAGAGAAAAACCACTTGAAAAAGATTTACTAGCATTTTCAACATCAGAAGAAACAAAACCAGTATCATTTTTTTTATTAGAAGCAGATTTAGTAAATAAACTTTCCTTATCATAAGAACTATTTAAATCATTATTCTTTATGCTTCTACTACTAGTGTTATGCTTTTTTCTATCACGCTCACCATAATATTTTTTCGCTTCAGTAAATCTTTCAGAAACAAAACTATTCTCTCTACTTATTTTACGCTTATCAGATACAACGTCTGAACTACTAGATTTACCTTGCCTAGAATAATTTGGCATTTTAGGTTGTTTCAAAATAATTCACCTTGTAAAAATTTATAAATATTATCACACAAGAAAGTAATATCGCCTGCGCCAATAGTTACTATAATATCACCAGCACAAACATGTGAAGCAACATAATATGCTGCCTCATTTTTATCAGGAATGAAAACACCCTTATTACTATCCATATACTTAGTAATTATAGATGAATCAACTCCTTCTACAGGATCTTCCCTAGCAGCATAAATATCAACTACAACAGCACAATCAGCCAATGATAAACTTTTAGCGAAATCCTTAGCAAAAAACATTGTACGAGAATACAAATGAGGCTGGAAAATAACATAAACTTTACCAGCACCTGCAACAATCCGAGCTTGATCTATAGCAGCTTTAACTTCTGTAGGATGATGTGCATAATCGTCAAAAATTTTCACTGATTTATAGCAACCACGAAATTCAAAACGCCTACCAGTCCCTTGGAAAAGCGATAAAGCCTTTAACAATTCAGAAAGATCAACACCAAAATGAATACCCGCACAAAAAACAGCACAAGCATTCAACAAATTATGCCTACCAGTAACATCTAAATCTACATCATAACTATAGTTTTCACCATTTTCAGTCAACACAAAAGTCGCGCTAGCAGAATTAGTTGTAAATTTTTCATCAACAATTTGTACGCTTGTAGAAATATTAGGATTAGTACATTTTTTATAACCGTATGTTATTACTCTTCTATGTGAAAACATTTTTTCTGCTAAAAATTTTCCACCATCATCATCACTACAAGTCACTAAAGTCCCATCGGGAACAATATTATTAGCAAAATCTTCAAAAACTGAACGCAATTCAAATAAATCTTTGTAATTATCCAAATGGTCAGCTTCAATATTAGTTACAATTGCGACTTCAGATGAATAATTCAAAAAAGACTTATCAGACTCATCCGCTTCAGCAACAAAAATATCACCCTCATCAAATTTACAAGCGAGATTTAATCCTTTAATTTCAGATCCTACTGCATATGAAGGCTTTAAATTCATTTTTGTTAAAGCAAAAGACAACATACCTGAAGTAGTCGTTTTACCATGAGTTCCAGCAACTGAAACAAACTTTTTATCACGCCCAACAAATGCCAAGGCTTTTGACCTATGCCAAATTTCCTGCTTTCTGCGTTTAGCGATAGATAGCTCAGGATTACTGGAATTTATAGCGCTTGAATATACTACAATACAATCTTCAGGAACATTTTTTTCATCATGACCTACAAAAACTTTCACACCAGATTGCTTTAAGCGCTCCAAAACAGCACTATTTTGCTTATCGCTACCCGAAACATCATGTCCTTCAGCATGTAGTAATTGTGCAATTACATTCATGCCAGCTCCACCTACACCTAATAAATGAAATCTCATATTATTTACCTTCGACTACACCTGTTGTAAAATCTGATCCGCTAGTTTTGAAGCTCCATCTACAATAGCACTATTATTAGCTTTTTTCATTTTTTCCAAACGCGCTTCATCTAAAATAATGCTATAGATTTCATCGACCATCTTAGGCGTAAATTGCTTATCTTCAATAAGAATTGCAGACCCTTTTTCGACACACTCTGCAGCATTATATTTTTGTTCACCATTACCTATAGGCAGTGGAATATAACAAGCAGGAATACCAATTGCACTAATTTCACAAACAGTAGCAGCACCGCTTCTGCAAACAACAAAATCAGCACAAGCATAAGCTAAATAAATATCTTCCAAGTATTCAAATACTTTCCATCTATCTGATAAATTATTCTTTTTAACTTCTTCATCTAAAATTAAATTTTTTCCTTTACCAGACAAATGAATAACTTGTATACCATCAGGCAGATTTTTCATAGACTTCAAAAAAGCTGTATTTATACTATTAGCTCCTAAACTACCACCAGTAATAAGCAAAGTTTTCTTTTCAAAAGATAAATTAAAATGTCTTAAAGCATTTTCACGTAAACTAGAATAATTATTTTCCATAGATTTTTTCAAATTTATAATATTCTCACGCAACGGCATACCAGTTATAACAGTTTTGCCTTTACTCGCTGACAAGTTAGTTTTAAAAGTTAAAGCAACAACTTTTGCAAATTTAGCTCCCATCTTATTTGCAATACCCGCACAAGCATTTTGCTCATGCACTACAATTGGAATGTTCATAAATCTGGCACCCAAATATAAAGGCGCACAAACATATCCACCAAAACCGCAAACAAGATCAATTTTTTCTTGTTTCAAAATTTTACAAACAGCTTTTATTAAACCAAATAATTTAAACGGTAAAAATAACATTTTGAAAATATTATGTCTCGGAAAAACTAATTTTTTTATAGTAAAAAGTTTAAAACCTGCATTTGGAACTAACTCTTTTTCAATACCAATATCAGTACCAAGCACCATAACATCTACGCCTTTTTTTTTCAAAATATTAGCTGTAGCAAGCATGGGGTTTACATGCCCGGCAGTACCAGCCGCACCTAATAAGACACGCATCATTTACCTCCCCTATAAAATTTTGGCGTACTAGGACGCTTATAATCAGTAGAAATTTTATTATTATCTCTCATCTGATACACAGGAATTGCCTTTCCTCGCTTCACAAGTTTTCTGTATTTTTCAGTCATACCCGTTTTTTCGCGACTAGCACGCACACAAAAACCTAAAGCAGCCATAGTTGTTACAAGAGAAGATCCACCAGAAGAAATAAGAGGCAAAGGAACACCTAAAATAGGAATAAAACCAATAACTACGCAAATATTAACAATGGCTTGAATAATAATCCAACTACATATACCAGCAGAAGCAAGCTTCACAAAAGGATCTTTATGAGTAAACATCAAAACAAAAATTCCGTAAGCAAGCAAAATAAATAAAATTATTATAAGCAAAGTTCCAAAAAGACCAAATTCCTCACCTATAATTGAATAAATAAAATCAGTTCTAGCTGCTGGTAAATATCCCCATTTTTCGCGACTAGCCCCAGCGCCAAGTCCTGTTAGCCCACCAGATGCAAGCCCCCAAATACTTTGCAACCCTTGAGAGTCGCGCGCTGAAACTTCTCCAGTGCCGAACAAAAAAGAAGTAACACGAAAGAAACGAGAAGGACTAGCTAAAATTGCCAAAAAAGCAAGCACTGTTCCAACTGCAATAGTGCCTAATAAATATTTAATATTAATTCCGCTCACAAACATCATTACGAAAACAAAACCTGCAATTATCATAAAAGTACCCATATCTTTACTCATCACAATAGTGAAAGCAAGACATAAAGGAAGCAAATATTCCGTAATTTTTTTCCAAGCAAAAGGCACGATTTGCTTATACATAAAAAGTTTTCTCAAATCAACTTCATCGAATTTATCACTGTTAAAAGCTAAACTCAAATATAAGATAAGAGCAAATTTACTAAACTCCGATGCTTGAATAGTTATACCACCAAAAGAAAGCCAGTTAGTGTTACCACCAGTGGATTCACCTATAATCACAGTTGCAATTTGTAAAAGCAAACATCCGATTAAAAAATGCGTAGCATATTTTTTATAAAACTCTACAGAAAAAGAACGAGCAACAAAATATACTAAAATACCAGCGCAAAAAAACACTGTAGGTCGTAAAAATACATTTATTACACTATCGCTAGCTTGAATTGTTAAAACAGAAGTTGCAGAGATAACGCAAACAGTACCTATAGATACTAAAATCATTGTAGGAATAGAAATCAAAAAACCACTACTGTAACTTTCAGGCAAGTTTTCAAAATTACTTATCTTGTTAACTAATCGTACAAACAAATTTTTTATTTTACGTTTAGAAAATAAACTACTCTTTTTAGCTTTAGGAATATTAGTTTTACTGAAATTTTTTTTATCAGAAGACGAAGAACGTGTAGCAAAACGAGAAAATCCAGTCATTTTTTCAAAATTATTCTTCTTAGCACGAGCAGTTCCATAATTTTTTCGAGACATATCTTGTGCAATATTCTTATTAGATTTATTTTGAAAAAGTGCCATGACTACCCTTTCAAACGCTTCACGGCTTCAACAAATAAATCACCACGTTGCTTATAAGACTTAAACTGATCCCAAGAAGCACAACCTGGTGAAAGCAACACGAAATCTCCACTATCTGCAAAATTTTTTGCCATAGTAACAGCCATATTCATATATTCAGCCAAATTACTATTTTCTTCAACAATTTTAGCATCGATTTTAAGACCACTTTCATTATAAGCTTTTAATATATCAAAATGGTCAGCTCCCAAAATGACGAGAGCTTTAAGCTTATTTTTAGCTTTCACAAACACATCGCTTATATCAGCACCTTTAGCATCGCCTCCGCACAACAAAACGACTCTGCCATCAGGCAACATTTTTAATGCTGACAACATAGCATGAAGATTAGTAGCTTTTGAATCATCTATATAAGTAATATTATCTATTTTATCAACATATGCAAAACGATGACTTGCAAGAACAAAATTACGCAATCCAAGCTCTATAAACGCTGATTCAACACCATAGCTTCTAGCTAAAGCACTAGCAAACATAGCGTCTTGAATCAACGTCTCGCTAACTTTTTCACTGCCAGGACATAAATGTTTTAGATCTTCAAGAGTCGCTAATATTTGACCATGACTATACTTATTTTTTATGAAAGCTCGATCGACTATCATATTTTCAACTACGCCTATTTGACCAACCAACGGCGTTGACATTGTTACACCAACTGCTTTACATCCTTCAATAACATCAGCTTCTTCAACCATTTTTTTAGTAAGCAAATCTTCACAATTGTAAACGCATGCTTTTTGACAAGCATGATAAATACGAGCTTTATCTGCAGCATAATCTTCAAAACTACCATGCCAATCTATATGATCCGCGCTGACATTTATACAACAAGCACTCACTGGAGATAAACTCATACACGCATGTAAATTAAAAGAGGATAATTCTACAGCAAGCACATCATATTTTTTCTCATGTATAGCATGTATTACTGGAAGACCAATATTTCCAACCGCACAAGAGCGTAATCCTGCTGATAAGAAAATACTGTTCAACATTCCGGTGGTTGTAGTTTTACCATTAGTTCCAGTAATGCAAAACCATTCAGGAACTTTCTCACCTTTTTCAATTAGTTCGAGACTATAACGCCAAGCTAATTCAACATCAGACAGCACTTTTCTCTTGCTATCATATAAATACTTCCAAATGACACCAGTGGAACTAATTCCCGGAGAAATAATGACACAATCGCTTTTGTCTTTTGACAATTTTTCAGCCAAATCATCATTACTACTACAAGATATTATTTCCACATTCAATGATGACACTTTAGATATATCATCATTTTTATTAGCGAAAACTTTTATAGAAGCACCTAAATCTGACAATACTTCACAAGTAGCAAGACCACTTCTACCCAAACCTACTATTGCATAACTTATATCTTTTATCATATCGATAACCAATGCCCATAAAATACACTCACACCAAGACCTGCACAAAGCAATGCTATGATCCAAAAGCGTATGACTATTGTTACTTCTTTCCAATTATTCAATTCAAAATGATGATGTAAAGGTGTCATTTTAAAAACACGTTTACGACGAGTTTTAAACGAGGTAACTTGAATTACCACTGACATAACTTCTGCTACGAAAACACCACCAATTAAAACCGCTACCAATTCTGTATGTGACAATAGAGAAATACCAGCTAAAGCACCTCCCAATGCTAAAGAACCAGTATCTCCCATAAAAATTTTTGCAGGTGAAGCATTCCACCATAAAAAGCCAACACATGCACCAGCTAAAGCAGCAGAAAAAATAGCTAAATCTCGAGGATCCCTAACTGTGTAACAAAAATTACCAGTTTTAGCATAAAAGCATGATTGATTATTTTGCCAAACAGCTATAAAAGTGTAAGTTGCAAATACAATTGCAGAAATACCTGTCGCCAAACCGTCTAAACCGTCAGTTAAATTAACAGCATTAGACCAAGCAGAAATCAAAAAATTACTCCAAATAACAAATAAAATTACTGCAACTACAAATCCTGCAAAAAGGAAATTCAAATTATAGTAACCAAATATAGAAATATTCATTTCAGCGGGTGATGCACCAAATTTATTAGGGAAATTCAAAGCTAATACTGTAAATATTGTACCAACAATCAATTGACCAATAATTTTTCCAGTAGGATTCAAACCTAAAGATCTTTGCTTAGATATTTTAATAAAATCGTCCAGAAAACCTATAACTCCTAATCCTACAAATAGAAAAGCAATAAGCCAAGCACTAACACGTGGTATACGCATTTCAACAAGCGCCGCAATGCCCCATGCTAAAATTGTTGCGACAATAATAATTACTCCACCCATAGTTGGTGTGCCACGCTTTGTTTCATGACTAGTAGGACCATCTTTTCTTATAAACTGTCCCATCTGTTTACGAATACTAAATTTTATAAAATATGGCGTCACAAATAGAGTAATTAAAAAAGCCGCACCCAATGCAACAAGAATACCAAGCACTAGAATCCTCCTTTTAGTGCCCTGTCAGCTAACTGCCAAACTTTAGAACCATTTGAACCTTTGAACAAAACAATATCATTAGAACACAAGTAATCAGACAGCTCATTTTCAACACCTTGTATATTATCGGCATAATACACTTTTTTTACAGTCAAATTATCCGCCAAAGGTTTAGCATATTTTCCAACTACAAAAGCAACATCCAAAGGTAATTTATTTATATAAGACGCAAGTTGCTTATGAATTTCATCAGATTGCGGACCAAGTTCAAGCATTTGTCCTAAAACTGCAATAGTTCTATGCATACCTTTATGCTTATATGATTTTGCTACATCCATTAGACAAGTAATACCTGCTTTCATAGAATCAGGATTAGCATTATATGAATCGTCTATTATTACGCATCCATTGGACAGTGTTTGAATATTCAATCTATGTTTACTAAGAATTTTACTGTCTTGTAAATATTGACTTATTTCACTTACTTCTTCACCAAGTTCATTCAATAAAGCCGCTACAGCTAAAGCATTAGTAACATTGTGTTTTCCGAGTAGTTTCAATTTTACATGTGCAGTACCTGCTGGTGTGAATAAATCAAAATTAG
This sequence comes from uncultured Actinomyces sp., assembly GCA_946998115.1. Taxonomy (GTDB): domain Bacteria; phylum Actinomycetota; class Actinomycetes; order Actinomycetales; family Actinomycetaceae; genus ZJ293. Next base: position 51,941 of record CAMPYB010000004.1, read on the forward strand.
GATGATTATCTATCAGTTTAACATTTTCTGCCCAAATATCTGAAAATACTCCTTTGGCTGAATAGAAAATTGTACGTCCAGGCGCATATTTGCTCATCTTGCAAACATTTTCATCATCTAGATTTAATATAGCAACACCTGTAGGTTTCAATCCTTGCACAAGCTCACTTTTAGCAGTTGCTACGCCTTCAATTGAGCCAAATCCACTTAAATGCGCATGTCCTACAAAAAGCACAATTGCATAGTCAAGTGGAGCTATACCAGTTAAATATTTTAAATGACCTATTCCTGAAGCTCCCATTTCTAATATTAAAAATTCAGTACTCTCATTAGCTTTTAATACTGTTAAAGGCATCCCTATTTCATTATTAAAAGAACCTTCTGGATAAACTATATGGTTTTTACCGAATTTTTTAGACAAAACTTGTGCGAGCAAATCTTTAGTTGTGGTTTTTCCAGCCGACCCAGTTATTCCAATAGTTTTTACTTTTAAAGTTTGCAAATGATATTTAGCTATTTGACCTAAAGCAAGAACAGTATCCTTGACTAAAAGAAAATTGCAATCACTAGTAATAGAATTTTTATCAGAGACAATAATAAGACTTGCACCTTTTTCAACAGCACAAGGCACATAGTCATGTCCATCTTTATTTTCACCGACTATAGCAATAAAAATATCATTTTTCTTCACTAATCTTGAGTCAATAACTATATTAAAACTTTTATCGCTCTCACTACTTTGTTCAGAGCAATACATATTTTTGAAAAAATTATCATCACTATTAAACTTATCAGAGCATACAAGCTGCCCTTTAGTTGCCTCAACTATTTGCTTTATGCTAAGCATTTCTTTCCTCCAAGGAAATTTTAGCTACTTTTCTGTCATCTAATTCTATTAAATTACCATTTGGTAATTCAAAAGAAGTCTCGTGTCCACGACCTAAAATTAAAATAATATCATCATCTGCAGATTCTAAAATTGTCTGCCTGATTGCTTTTTCTCTATCTAATTCAACATGTATCTTACTTTCTATAACTTCTTTAGGTAATGTACGCAAAGTATCTTTTAAGATATTATACTGATCTTCACCATGTAAATCATCGTTTGTAACAATAACTTTATCGCAATATTCAGTTGCAACTTCAGCCATCATCGGACGCTTTCCAATATCACGCATACCGCAAGCTCCAAATATACAAATTAATTTTCCATCTGCATTGTGCTCCAAATGCGAAAAATTGTGTTTTATAAAATTTTTAAACAATGTTTTCATAGCGTTTGGATTATGAGCAAAATCTACAATCACAAGCGGATTTGAAGATATTTTTTCCATTCGTCCTGGAACTTTCGGGCTTATAATATGTGTCAACAGCATATCTTGTAACTTTAAAATATCAATTTCACTCAAAATAACGCTAGATAATGCTAAACCTATATTTGATATATTAAAATCACCTTGCATATCCGTAATTACTTTAATATTTTCTACGTCACTTATAGCTTTAGGAATATGCAACTCAAAATATGTAAGAGGTAAAATGCTTTTTTTCTTCTGTTCTACACACGCATTTTTTAAACTTATATTCTTTAACGAAAAACCTTCTAAAACTACTGGTGAGTCTAAAGAAACTTTTTGAATATTATGCACATAAAAATCAGGTTTTAGATTACATTCTTTATAGTCGCCACTAGAAAAACTATATATGCCTTCACGTAAATTGGATAAATACATTTTTTTGCCATAATCATCATCTATAGAAATAACTGCTTTTTTGCAATATTTTTCTGTAAATAATTTAGCTTTTGCATCATAGTATTCCTGCATATTTTTATGAAAATCAAGATGATCTTGGCTTAAATTAGAAAATGCAGCAACATCATATTTTATTCCGTCAACTCTGCCTAAACTCAAAGCGTGAGATGAAACTTCCATAGATACAGCATCGACTTCGTTATCTTTCATTTTAGAAAAAATTTGTTGCAGTCTAGCTCCTTGTGGAGTTGTCATAATAGATGGAATAACATTTTTACCATCATGAATTTCAACTGTACCTATAAGGCCACATTTCAAAGCAATTAATCTCATACAATATTCGTATATGTAAGCTATAGTAGTTTTGCCATTTGTACCTGTAACAGCAAATTTTTTAAAACTATCAGAAGGATTAGAAAAAATAAAAGAAGCGAGTTCACATTGTTTATCATATAGATTATTACCAACAAAAATATTTATTTTTCTTTCAGCTAAAGAATTTTTAACATCTAAGCATTCAACAGAATTTAAAATATAATCAGCGCCTTTTTCATCTGTAAAAATAGCAACCGCGCCTTTTTCAACAGCCTGACTAGCGAAAATTATTGGATGTACATGTGCTCCTTGTAACGCTAAAAAAATATAATTTTTTTCCACAAGACGATTATCATCTATGATTCCATCTACACTGAGCTCTTGCCAATTGTCATATGTGACAAGTGGTTTCATATTGAAAGTATCAACTATTTGCGATATTTTTTTTCTATTATTATTCATTTTAGTTTATTTTCCAATTAAATTTATATCATAAATATTGTAAAACTGTTTTTTGAATTTTTATATTTTCATCATCGCATTCCTGCCATAATTGGATATACTTCAGGTGCACCTATTGATGGCGGAATTTTCATTTCGCGCACAGCAGCTTTAACTATACGAATGAAAGGCTTTGCAGTAGTAGTAGACATATATATGCTGTTAGGCTTATATAATACAATACATACTATAACTTTAGGATTTTCAATCGGTACTGCTCCAACTAATGTAGTTATGTATCCAACATTTTGTCCAGTGGCATTAAAAATTTCAGCTGTACCTGTTTTTCCTCCCAAGTTGTATCCAGACATTTTTGCTTTATCTAACCTTTCTGTACCACCATAAAAAACTGTAGATAATATTTTACGCATTTGATCAGCCACTGGTTTAGAGATTACTTTGATTGGCGCTTGATGTTTAGCTTTCTCATATTTACCATTAGCTTTTTTATACCCATCTATTATATGTACAGGTGAACGCACACCATTATTCGCTATTGTTTCAACCATTGATGCGACTTGCAATGATGTGACAGCAAGACCTTGACCGAACATTGTAGTATATCTTTGCCTACCATCCCATTGATTACTTGGTTGCAAAATACCACCTGTTTCTCCAGGAAGCTCTATACCAGTAGGCGACCCGAAACCAAATTTTCTAAGTAATTTATAACGGTATTCATCACTCAAACGATCTCCGAACTGCACTGTTCCAACGTTTGAAGAATAAGCTATAGTTCCAGCTAAAGTCAATTGCCATACAGGATGCACAAACGAGTCTTGGAACTTTTGCCCATTTGGTACTGTAATTGTTGATGGCACAGTCACTGTAGAAAGCGGATTAGCTTTATTTTCAGACAAAACACCAGAAGCTGTCACAAGTTTCATAGTTGAACCAGGCTCATACGCATCTTGTACAGTTCTCGATCCTCTATCTTTAGAAGGTGTCTTATCAGGATGCTGAGGATCTACAGAATCAGAGTCTGCTAAAGCCAAAACCGCACCAGTGCCGACTTGCATAACTGTTGCCGTGCCCCATTGTGCATTAGTAGATTTCACTGCTTCATTTATCGCTTCTTCGGCTTCATGCTGTAAATCGATACGTAACGTTGTTCTAACATCACTACCTGGAATATCTTTAATTATTTTATCTACACCATTTGGAATTGTTTCTCCAGTTGGACCTATCTCTACCCAACCTTTACCAGATTTTCCAGTTAAATATTTATTTTTTGTAAGTTCAAGCCCTGCTAAACCTTTATTATCACTACCGACAAATCCTATAACGTTTCCAGCAGTATTATTATTAGGGTATTGTCTTTTAGTTATTTTTTCTGGTTCTATACCTTGAATTTCTAGTGCTTTTATTTTTCTCCAAGTTTGTGGTGATATATTTTTAACAAGATATTTAAAAGTTGAATTACCTATCATTTTCCCACCAAGTTCTGCGGGATCTACATTTAGAATCTTACTTAATTGTTTAGCAGCTTCTGCGGGACCTTTTCCTACTTCTCGTAATATTTTTCCACCAGTTTTTGAATTTTTAATTTCCTCTTTATGAATATAAGAACGTATTTTTATTTGATTTACACCAATATTATATCTTTCTACAGAATTAGCTAAGATCCTGCCATTGTAGTCTAATATGGAGCCACGTCTAGGTTGTATATTATACGTATCAGTACGTGATTTAATAGCTTCTTGAGCATATTCACTACCTTGTATTATTTGTATTTGTACTAATCTTATTACACATGCAAAAAATAGTATTATAAATATAACAAATACAGTTTTTGATCTATTTTTAAATATAAAATCATTTATTTGCGACATGTTTCATCTATTCGTAAGAATCAGTATTATTTTACGCCAGTAATTGTTGAATCTTTAAGATTGATATATCCTATTTGATCAGCTGGAATCATAGATTGTTTCAAAGCTGCATCATGGATATTTTTTGGAGAAATAATTTTATCAAGTTTAATTTCTAATTTTTGTGATTCTTCACGCATTTTTACTAATTGTATTTCATTTTCACGCATAGTGTATGCTCTTTTCGCCATAAATGAATGCATAGTGATTTGTGCGATTATTACCAATGCAAGTAGTGTAACAAGTATCTTTATAGCAGACGATAATGTTAAAGACTTTTCTCGTTCTTTATAAACTTTTAAATCTATTTTTTTCAGTTTATATTTAGGCACCTGTACATTTTCGTACACTGGATGTTGCACTGGAATTGCATTATGGCTCATTTTAGTCTCCATGAAACATTGTCGTTATTTTTTATTTTTTCTGCTACTCGCAATCTCACTGACTTTGCACGTGAATTACTTTCTTTTTCTTTTTGTGTTGCTTTAAAAGCTTTTTTTGTAATAAGTTTTAGATATGGTTCATCTTTTTCAGGAATTATAGGAATGTCGATTGGTACTGATGTAATACTTCCTTGTGTAAATATTGTTTTTACCATTCTATCTTCTAAAGAATGATATGATTCCACAGCAATTCTGCCTCCTACCCGCAAAGACGAAAGCGCATCAGGTAATGTTTTTTTCAATATTTCAAGTTCTTTATTTACTTCTATACGCAACGCCTGATAAGTTTTTTTGCACGGATTTTTACTATTTCTTTTAGCTACAGCTGGTAAAGCTTCACGTATTATTTCATTTAAATCTTCACTTGTTTTTATAGGCTTTTCCGCACGTTTTTCAACTATAGCTTTAGCTATTCTTCTAGCAAATTTTTCTTCACCATATAAATAGAGTATTTTTGAAAGTTGTTCTTCACTATAAGTTTCCAGTATTTTCTTCGCATCTAGATCGTTTGTTTTATCCATACGCATATCTAATTCAACATTTCTTGCGTATGAAAAACCACGTTCATCAATGTCTAATTGAAGCGATGAAACTCCTAAATCCATCAATATTGCATCTGCTTTTGAATTTGGGCAGTACTTTTCTACTATTTCTTTAATATTGTCATAAGTTGTATGAACAAATATTATACGATCAGAATATTTTTTCGTTCTTTCTTTAGCTATTTCTATTGCTTGTTTATCTCTGTCTATTCCTATCACATGCAAATTATTAAATCTTTCCAAAGCTGCTAATGAATGACCTGCCATTCCAAGTGTGCAATCTATCATATATGCTTTTTTCTCAAAATCTACTGCAGGTTCCAAAAAATTCAGGCACTGTTCTAAAAGCACAGGTTTGTGTATTTCATTTATGTCTTTTTCTGTCGTAATATTTTTATCTTTTTCAATTTTTTCGCAATTATTATTTCTTTTTTCCATTATTTTCACCTCCTTTGCTTATTTATTATTTCTTTTAAAATACTCCAGGCATTATTTCATCTTCTGTGTTGGAAAATATCTCTTCTTGTGCGTTTGAATATTCACTCCATATCTTTCTGTCCCATATTTCTATTCGCGATCCAACACCTATCACTGAAAGTTCTTTATCAATATTTGCATACTCTCTAAGTTGCGCAGTTATAGTAATACGTCCTTGCTTATCAGGTATTTCATCACTTGCTCCTGAAAGCATAATTCTCGAGTAGTCTCGCGCTTGTTTAGATGTTAGAGAAGTATTTTTTAAAGCTTTATAAATATTGTCAAATTCATTTATTGGGAAAACATATAGGCATCGATCTTGTCCTTTAGTTATTACTAAACCATTTTCAAGTTGATTTCTAAATTTAGATGGCAAAATCAATCTGCTTTTAGCATCTAACTTCGGTTCGTAAGTACCTAAGAACATGTATCCTCCTCCCACACTTTTCCACTTACACCACAATACTCCACTTCGCTCCACTTTTCTATATTTTAACTCTACACTACCCCATTTTTATATAAAAAAATCACATTAAATAATTTTTAATAAATTTATTTTATAAACGTTTAAATAATTAAAAATAAAGACAAAACACTTGTAAGGAAAAATGTTTTCAAAACAAAACTATCTCATTAAAAATATAAATCAGATTGTATATAAAAAACGGAAAATATTTAAAAATAAACTACTTTTTTTTCGGAGCAAAACTTTCAATCAAACTTGCTATAGAATACAATGCAATACCAAATCCGAACATAGCGAAACCTATAGTTATAAAAACACTATAAGTAGAATAAGCATGCACAGCGAAAATAATCAAAAACAATGCTACTATGCAACCAACAAAACCAATAATTGCTTTTTTAGCATTAAAATATCTAGGAACTTTAGGTAAATGAACTTCAACACCATCGTCTGTTATACGTTTACTACTTTTATCTTGAGAACTTTTTATATCCTCTTCCAACTCGGCCAGAATATTCTCTTCATATTCAGAAAGAGCCATCTTTCCCCTCTCAAGCCGTAAACTTTATAACAAATTATTCATAAAGAATTCTAACATACATTTACATAAAATATATAAAATCAGAAAAATAATTTTCAACACATAAAATATCAAATAGTATTATAAAAATGGAGTCTCCAACACAAATGGAGACCCCATATCAAATTATATTATTTCTTTTTCTTATTAGATTTTCTAGCGCAAACAATCAACACGCCAAGTATTCCTAAAGCAAATAATAAACAATACTTATCTACTTGCATATAATCGCCTGTATTAGGAATATTGCCCTGTCCTGCCTTTTTCACCAAAATTATGCATTTTTGCAATCTTTCATCCCATATTCTACCAAGTCCTACACATTTATCTTTTGGAATAAAACCAGTAGAAGAGAAACCATAGTTCGGCTTATTTGGTTTAGGAGCATTATTTATATAATAAACTTTAAATACAAGCTCATTAGAATGATCTAAAATTCCCTCTGTTATAGATTTTTCCTTATTCAAAATATATGGAACACCATTAACTACAATCTTATCATCAGGAGTAATAGAAACTTTCTTTCCGTTCACATCTTCAAAGTTTTGAGTAAACTTATCATTTAACTTGTATTGATTTTGATTATCCGCAAAGAAATACTCGACTTTATATTTAGAATCTTTATTGCGATTATACACAAAAGTCATAACATTTTTATCCACATCTTGCGATAACACTAATGTATTCTGACGTATTTGTGGCGTATAATTATCAAATTCTTTAAAATTCTTTGTATCGATAGATTTACCTGTCTTAACTACTTCACTACCTAATTGTTTTTCTACAGGCTCACCGTTTTCATACTCTTTTCCAACATAAATTATTTTATATTCAACAGTTTTAAAAGGAGCATAATAGAAAGTAATAACATTTTTTGCATTATCATTTGAAACTGTTATCGACTTATAGTTCCTATCTGGCAAATACCCATTTTTAACAATAGCTCTGTTAGTGAACAAAGAATTTACAGCAAGATTATTTATAACTTGCTCAGAAATTACTTCCTTCTCATCATTTTGAGAACCAATTACATAACGAACTTTTACGTTACCAAATTGTTCAGCTTCCCAAATCGCTTTAAGATAAGTATCAGACAAAATAGGATTTCTAAAATCGAAATAATTTTCAGATAAAGCATTATTTCGGTACTCTTTCCAACCTATAAAACGATAACCAGGCTTTTTAGGCTTTGAAAGTTCATCCACTGCATGATTCCAGGCAACTTGTTTAGTTACGCTATCAGTTCCATTATCTTTATCAAAGACAACTTTTACTTTGTCTTTTCCACTTTCCCATTTAGCATACAAATGGTGCGTACCTGTTGCAGGCATTTTATCACTAGCTTGAAGAGGATGCTTATATTCTAGATCCCAATACCAGCCTGAAAATACGAAATCGTTTGGAACTGAAGCAGGTTTTTGCGGAGGGGTTTTCACAGCATCAAGCTTGGACAATTCGTAATCATATAAAACATCAATTTTTACGTTATCATCCAAATTTGAAACATCTGAATGAATTTCCAAAGGATAAGAATTACGTTTCATATAAGCATTTACTATACGAGTTTGCCTACCATTAGTATTTTCTGATTTTATTTCAAATGCTTTCCAAGATCCAAAATCTTTCATTTTAGATTCATCGCCATGGAAACCAATTTTTTTAAAACCGCCATAGCCTCGCATTGCTTTCGATTCTGACACTACATATTTTTCATCAGGTTGATCCGCATAATCAGCAGATATATTATCGCCTAATTTTTCATAAAAAACATTTACATGTAAATCTTGTTTTTCAAATCTATCACTTATTGATTGCTTAGGTAACAATATAAAAGCTAAATGCCTGTTTTCATCATTAGCATTTTTAACGCCCCAAAATAGTTCAGGACCTGCTTTTACATATTTCTCAGGCATAAATCTGTCTTTATTATTTTGAGTAGGATATGTCAAAACAGTTGTATATAACATATAAGAATTAGGTATATTTGTTACATTTTCTTCTTTAACCCACTTATCAGACAAATCTTGTCCAAGTTTTGCCTCAATCACATAAGGATTATTTTCATCGTATGTTTTACCTTTAATATTAATTACAGGTGAAAAATTTTTAGCTGTATCATCAATACCATTAGCATATTTACCATACTCAAGTTTTACAGTTTTACGTTTATAGAACACATCCACATGTGCACAACCGTCTGCAGTTATAGTTTTATTTGCATTAGCTTCAGATGTTTTTTGTACGTCACGTACGAAAAAATCTTTCCAATACTTCTGTTGTTCGTGACTTAAATCAGGAAAAATCAAACCTGGTTGATCATCTGGTGCACTAATGCTTTGATCAAGCTTTCCTGTAGCATAATAACTTCCTGCATAGGAATAATTATTATTGTCAGCATTTTCAATGAAGTATCTTATAGTATAAGGAATTTTAGTCTTTGGCTCCCAAACAGCATTTACATCAATATCTTCAGCAGGCATTTTTGCAGGCAAAGCCTTATCCCAATTAGAAAATGTGTATCCTTCGCGAATCGGATTTTTAACATTCGCTGAAAAAGCGGATAAATCATCACCAAATTTAAAAACTCCTCCAAAAATGAACTTACCATTTGCACCTTTATAAGTAACTTTGTAAGAATTTCTCTTATATTTAAGTTGTAAATCTAGTGCGCCATCTTCTCTAGGTATTTTCACTTTAGGAACTGGCAAAACTTGAGTAAATCCATCGTATTTTTTGCCTTGAGCAACTGCGATTTCACCAATTTTTCCTTTAGATTCTTCAGATTCAACTGGAATATATGAACCATCTAGTTGTTCTTGTAAATGAGTAACTTTATATGTAACTTCATTGGATGCATATTTCACGACAATTGTTGTATCTTGATCAAATGTAGAAAAATCTAAATCAACTTGACTCTTATCAGGAACATATCCATCTACATTTGGAGAAACAATATTCCTATGCAAAGGATACCCTTTAGGAACAGTAGCTATATAACTTTGAGCTAATTCTCTAGGATTTTCTTCATCAGTTACATATTTTATAGTTACTGTAAAAACTTCACCAATATTTTCACTAGGTGTAATAATAGGATAAGATGTATCGTCTTCTTGAGTGTTTTGCTGATCATTGCTTAATGATGAGCTTTCAGACAAATCTTTCGCAATACCATAACCATAAGCAAAATTTATATTAGAAAACAACAAAACAATTGCTAATATAAATCCAAAAATTCTTTTACAAATTTGTCCCATCAACTTACCAATCATCTTTGTACATCAAAAAGTACACTTATACCATATCTTAAAAATTTATGTTATTAACAATTAATGAATTATAGCATAAAAACTTTACGTCTACTCACTATCTATCATGCAAGCTGGAAATATAATTTTATCACCAAATTTTTTCTTAATATCATCACTTGCTTTTAATAAAAAGTTTTTCTTTTGCAATGAATGTGAATCAATATCATTTATATCCTCAAATAATACTTGTTCCACACCTTTGGAAATAGCAGAAAAATTAGATATTTTGACTCCTAAAAGTCTTATTCCTGCCTTTTTATAATCAATTTTCTCTAAGAGAGATAATATTGTTTCAAAAATAATACAATCATCACTAGTTGCAATTTGCAAAGTTTTATCACGAGTTATAGAAGTAAAATCAGCAAATTTTATTTTAATAGAAAATGTTCTACCTAAAAGTCCTTTATTTCTAGCTGTAAAAGCAGATTTTTTAACCAATTTGAAAATATTTTTTCTCAAAGTTTCAAAATCATAAACATCTTTTTCAAAAGTTTTTTCATTTGAAATAGACTTATCTTTTTTATGCTCACCAACACTTCTTCTATCAATGCCGTGAGATAATTCATAAACTTTATTCCCTAAAGCTCCTCCGAGCATATGACACAAAGCATCTGGGGAAAGTTTTGACAATTCACTTACTGTTTCCACTCCTTTTTTTGCTAGAATAGACTGATTTTTCTTTCCTAATCCCCAAATAGCTTTTACAGATAAAGTATTTAAAAATTTCATAGAATTTTCACGAGAAATAAGCAAAGTGTTGCAAGGCTTTGCCATACTTGAAGCTATTTTTGCTAAAAACATATTTTCAGCAATACCAACAGAAGCTGATAAACCAGTTTTAGAATATATCTCAGAGCGAATACGAGCCGCGATTTCAAGAGGAGAACCAAATATTCTCTGCACTGAAGAAACATCAATAAAAGCTTCATCAATAGATAAAGGCTCCACTTTGTCACTATAAGTATTAAAAATAGCAAATATTTGATTACTTATTTTTTTATAATATTCAATTCTCGGTTGTAAAAAAATTCCTTTTGGGCACAAAACCTGTGCCTGCTTAATCGGCATTGCACAGTGAACACCAAACTTACGTGCCTGATAATTCGCAGTAGATACTACTGCTCTATCAGATACACCTCCTACTATCACAGGCATACCGACAATATGAGGATTGCTTTTTTCTTCACAAGCCGCAAAAAAACAGTCCATATCTACATGCAAAATATTACAATTTATATCAGATTTACCCCACTTGTATTCAGACGGCAAAAATTTTATATGTTCCTTCCCTTCATTGGAATTTTTTTCACAAACAAAATCTTCCATCATACTCTCATATAAACAATCAAATCTATTATTGTAATATTCAAAAATGTATTAGCTATCTCTTTTTTTAAAAAATTTCTTAAAGAAAGAAACGTTTTTATTATTTTCACCATTTTTCTGACTAGAATCATAAATATTCTTAGTTTTCCGATCTGGTGATTCATCTTGATGTTTCAAAAATGCTTCTATAGTTTTCGCTAAATCATTATCGGAAGAAAAATTATCCCCTGAAACAGCAGAAGAAGCAATATTGCTTTCATGCTTATTTTTATCAAATTCTTCTTCCAATGAATGTATCAAATTAGCGTTTTGCACAATATCAGGATTATTTTCAAGAACTTGAGTTACATAATCACACGTAGCTGCCAAATCTCCTAAAGGTAAATCCAAACCAGTCGTAAAAGAAAATTTTTCTAACAAGCTATAAGCACCTTGTGGGTAATCACTATCAGATAAGTAAAAAGGAATAGCTGAAATAAGCGCAGTTCCTTCAATTCCTACATTTTTAAGTTGATATTGTAAAAACAAATCCATACTTGTAGGGAACCTGAAAATTTTGTCATTTTCTTTTTCGCATTCTGATTCATCAGACGAAAGTTTTTTTTCACCATTACTAGTTTTAGTAATTATCGAATCTATTTCACCTTTACGAGTATGAGGTACGTTTGAAGGAGCGCCAGCAAAAGTAAAAGCACGTTCCACACCAAAAGGCTTAATAAGTTCTATTATTTCTTGCACAAAACTTTTCCAACATATAGAAGGCTCAGGGCCTGAAAGTACCAAAAAAGGCATACCTTTATCATCATAGTAAAGATCTAAAGTAATTTCAGGAAAAGAAATATCTTTAACTTGCCAATCACTTACAGATATAAACGGCCTATAAGTTCGCATATCTACAAAATCATCTACAGAAAAACTAGCTATCCTATCCTTTTTTAACGTAGAACTCAAATGAGTAGTAGCTATATAACTCGCCCTACCCGCATCAGATTTACCACTAAAATTATGTAACAATATAGGAGCTTTTACTTCTATTAAATTTTCCACCACATATGATGGTTTCACTACAACCTCCTACATGAAATACTGAGTACTTCAAAGTATAATCTATCTGTCTTTTAACTATTATAATCACTATTTTACATAATTTATATTTTCTTTTCTTGCAAGAATTTTATAATTGTAACTTATATTCATTCATATTCAAAAACGACATTAATACTGCAAATAATGTATAATTGTATGATATTTTCATTATCCAACTAAATTAGGATATCCAAAAATAAAATTTATGCTCCAATATTGTGCAAAGAGGAAAAATGAAAAAAAATATTAAAAAAATGCAACATGCAGACCAATTGGAACAAGAACAACTTTTTCTAAATAGCGCATATGAACTATTGGACAACTTGAAAAAAACATATAGAAAACAACAAGCGAAAATACACAAAAAAGGCGCACGAGGCACTCATCAAGAAAGAACAGAAAGGGATGCTTTTTCCAGTTACTACGGAGATGAAGCTAGCCGATTAGAAAAAATTCAAGACAAACTTGTTTTTGGTAAATTGTATAAAATAGATGGAAAACAATACCATATAGGACGTGTAGGGCTTAGATCTAATGTAACTAATACACAAATATTGATAGATTGGCGTTCAAAAGCAGCAATGCCTTTTTATCAAGCTACAACTATTGACAATAAAGACACAGCTGTACGCAGACATATAGTTACTAAACAAAGAAAAGTAATCGACATAAAAGATGAAATCCTAGCCACTGATCTTCCAATTCAGCAAATCGGATACACGCCAGATAATAATACTTCAGCATATAAAGAAAATAATACATCCAACTGTATGCTAGTTGGCGAAAATATACTTATGGATTCTCTAAGTAACGCTCGCACAAATAAAATGGTTGACATAGTTTCAACAATACAAAAAGAGCAAGATGAAATAATACGATCATCCGACAAAATAGTGTTAGTTCAAGGAGGACCAGGCACAGGTAAAACAGCTGTAGCTTTACATAGAGGAGCTTTCATATTATATGCAAAACGTGAACAATTAAAAAATAGAGGTGTGCTAGTTATAGGTCCATCAAAGACATTCTTAGAATATGTAGATAATGTTTTGCCATCTTTAGGAGAAACTGGAGTTGTATCTTCAACAATTTACAATCTTAGACATGACTTAAAATTTGATTTTATGGATGATTTAGATATAGCTCAAATAAAAGGTGATTTTTATTGGAAAACTATTTGTGAAAATGCTGTTAAAAATTTGCGCAAAATACCAGAAACGACACAAAAAATACGTGTAGATAGTACAGATTTATACTTGTATCCAAAGGAAATCAAAAAAGCAACACAAATCGCTCTAGCAAATTACACTACGCATAATCAAGCTAGAACTATATTTGTAAAAAATATTATAGAAAGCTTAGTAAAACAATATAAATCACATTATATAGAAATAGAAAATAATTTTTCAGACGAACAATGGATGTATGAAAGTATAAGATCTAATCCACAAATTCAAAGAAAAATAAATTTATGCTGGCTTCCATGCACGCCAAAAATATTATTACATTGGCTTTATAAACATCCAGATTTTTTAAAAAAATGCGCACCAAATTTTTCTCATACGACAATCAATAAATTATTTTCAATAAATACAAAAATATCTAATAATGATATAGCTATACTGGATTATTTAGATAAACTACTCGGAAATATAAACAACATCGATGAAACAGACGTAATATCAAAAAAACAATCTTCATTTTTTAAATATGCAAATCAAGCTATAGAACAAAGTTCAAGCAATGGAATAGTAACAGCAAATATGCTTCAAGAAAATAGTATAAAAAATTATCATATTCCTTGTGATTTGAATGAAAAAGCAAAAACTGATCCTAACTGGGTTTTTGGCCATATAATTGTTGATGAAGCTCAAGAACTCACACCAATGCAATGGCAAATGTTAGTATCACGTTGCCCATCTTTATCTTTTACAATTGTAGGAGATTTAGATCAAAGACGAATAAATAACAAAATGAGCAGTTGGGAAAACTCATTAAAACCTATTTTTAAAACTGATATATCAGAAAAGCTTTTAACTATTTCATACCGCACTCCAAAAACAATTATGGAAAAAGCTACAGAATTTATGAAAGCTTTAAATCAGGAAATAAAATATCCTATAAATTGTGTACGAGACATAGAAAATTCTTACACTTATTCAATTTATAAAGATTCTTTAAAATCTCCTATTCACAAATATGAAACTGAAACAAATCTTGTATTCAACAATACAACAGTTGAAAATAAAAATGATGCAAAAAATGAATCACAATATTGCACACAAAATCACAAAAACAGCTATAAAAATAATGATACTAGTGAAATAAAAAATAATATTGAGCACAATAACACCAGTGGTAATACTAACTTACAAACAGCTGATAAAAATGAGTACATTGTTCATATTGCTAACAAAATCATTAATCTTTCTTGTAATATGGACACTGAATATGGTAAAACATTGGGTAAGTTAGCCGTAATTTTCGATAGTAACAGTTTTGATTTTTATTCAAAATCTTTGAACAAATTACTGTCAAATAGTATGGAAGATTTTCCTGAAAATCGCATAGTCATATGCAAAGCATGCGACAGTAAAGGGCTTGAATTTGATTATGTGGTTTTAGTCGACCCAGATATAATTGCTAAAGAAAGCGTTGGCGATCTCTACGTTGGAATGACAAGGGCTACTAAAAGGTTACATGTTATTTCATATAATAAATCCGATCTGCCTTTGTGATATAGGAGTTTTTATGAATATTAATGAACGGTATTACAAAAATTATTCTAAGGGGGTTCCTTTCGATATTGATATTCCAAACGTGACTTTGCCTTATGTTTTAGATCAAACTACACACTTTTACCCTAATAAGATTGCTACTGATTTTTTAGGTAAACAAAGTACTTATAAACAATTAAATATTCAAGTTGGGAAAGCTGCGACAGTTCTTAGATCTGCAGGAATTCGACGCGGAGATCATATTTCTATTATTTTACCTAACTGCCCTCAGCATATTATAGCTCTTTATGCAGCATTACGTCTTGGCGCAGTTGTAGTTGAGCATAATCCTTTGGCTCCAACTTCAGAAATCCAATCGCAACTTAAAAGATGTAACTCTAAGTTAATTATTGCTTGGGAAAAATCTGTTGAAAAAATTCTTTCAGGTTTTAATACTAATTACAAAGTTTTCGCAGTAAACTTGACAGCTTCTCTTCCTGCAAAAACTAGATTTTTATTGTCTTTGCCTGTTGCTAAAGCAAAAAGTGAACGCGAAAAGATGCGTTCAAAAGTTCCTTATAACGTTCCAAATTGGGACACTATGGTAGCTAAAGCCAGACAAATGACTGTTTTCCCGTCTAATATTGATAATAATTCCACTGCTGTTTTGTTGCATACAGGTGGCACTACTGGTGAGCCAAAATCAGTTTCTTTATCACATAGAAATATTTTAGCAAATGTTGAACAATGCGCGGCTTGGGTTCCTGATTTACATGAAGGCGCTGAAGTTTTTTATTCTATACTTCCTTTTTTTCACGCATTTGGTTTAACTTTATGTTGTTTCGCAGCAGTTAGAATGGCCGCTTCCCAAGTCATACTACCTAAATTTGATGAAAATTTATTTTTAGACGCCATGAAACGTTTGCCTTGCACTTTCTTACCTGGAGTTGCACCTATGTTCGCTAGAATTGTCAAAGCAAGCGCAAAAAGGCATGTAAAATCTTTGCCTAGTATAAGATTTGCTGTATCAGGAGCAATGTCTTTGGAACAAGAAATTGCTCACGATTGGGAAAAGTTAACTAATGGATACATAATTGAAGGTTATGGCATGAGTGAATCTTCTCCTATTAGTCTAGGTAATCCTTTATCAGCAAAAAGACGTCCTGGAGCTCTAGGTATTCCTTTTCCTGGCACGGAAGTAAAAATTGTAGACCCTGAAGATATAACAAAAGAAGTCGAAATAGGTGAAATTGGGGAACTTATAGTGAAGGGCCCACAAGTTTTTCAAGGATATTTCAATAACCCTACTGAAACTAGTCTTGTTTTACAAAATGGTTGGCTTCGTACTGGTGATTTAGTTTATGAAGATGACGGTTTTATAATCATGGCTGATCGTCGTAAAGAAATTATTATCTCTGGCGGTTTTAATGTTTATCCATCACAAGTTGAAGCTGCTGTTAGAAATATGCCAGGCATAGAAGATGTAGCTGTTGTAGGCATACCTGAAGGAGAAAGAGGCGAAAGCGTTGTAGCCGCAATTGTTTTGAAATCTGGTGTTAAAGTTGATTTAGAAAGCGTTAGAAAATGGGCTGAAAAATCCTTGTCACATTATGCTTTACCACGTCAAATAGCTATTTTGTCTGAAATTCCTTATTCACATATTGGTAAAGTTTTACGCAAAAAAGTGCGTGCAGAATTATTGTCTGCTACTGAGCAAGCTAGTGAACAAATTCAGCACATTAAAGATAATGTTTCAGAAATCGCTAATTCTACTGTAAAACAAATCATTTCTTTAAGTAACAAAGATGAGAAAAATAACAAAAATCTAAATACTAGTAATAGCGTATCTTTGACTGATACTTCTAAAAATACTAATAAGAAATAACATGTTAAAGATATTGTTATAAAAAGTATTTATATAAACTATTTTTCAGACTATTAGTGTTACCGATATATTATAGGTACATCGGTAACACGATTCGTTTAAAATTATAATCAGCTTAATAATCAATTTATTTTTATAACTGATTTTTCAATCGCTGTATTTCTCTTTCAAAATCTTCCAAAGTATCAAATTTGGAATATACGGACGCAAATCTAAGATATGCAACTACATCTAACTTACGCAATGGTTCAAGTATAGCTTTGCCTATTTCGTATGCTTCTACTTGTGCAAGTCCTAAACTACGCACTTTATCTTCGACTTCATATGCAAGTTGTTTTAACTTATCTTTATGAATAGGTCTACCTTGACAAGCTCTTTGCACACCTTTTATTATTTTATCTCTATTAAATGGCTCTATAAGCCCATTTTTCTTTTTCACAGAAAAAGTAGATGTTTCTGTTGTCGTAAATCTTTTATCGCAAGATAAACACTGTCGCCTACGTCTGATAAAAGTTTTATCTTCGGATGTTCTAGAATCTATAACTTTTGAATTATCTTTTTTACAATATGGACATCTCATATTTTCTCCAAATTATTCTACTATCTTTAGTATAACAATTTTTGAAAAAATAAGCTTTTTAGTTTTATATACAAAGAATCAATTACAATTTTTATTGCATCAATTTGTTAATAATCAAATTACTCAAAACTATTTGTTTAACATATTATTTACATACATATAATATATTCATACATAAATTAAATTTACATAGAATACATGATTTTTAAAATTATAGAAAAATTATTCATGTGGAACTAAAAGTACTTGCCCTACTTGCAATCTATTATCTTTTATTCCATTTATATATTTTATTTGCTCAATCTTGTAGTCTAATTGTGTATCATTGCCACTTTCTGAAGCTACAGACCAAAGGCTATCACCAGCGCCAACAGAATATTCTATCA